>DASQTN010000615.1:0-3787 GCA_035641895.1 Chryseolinea sp.
CGGAACAACCACTGTCTTCAAAGTCTTGCCCAATGGAAAAATTCTCAAGGGAACGGGCGTTGGTGACGTAAAATTCTCGTTGTGCGGCAAGATCAAGAAGGCCAAGGCTAGAGAAATTGTGAACAAGGTTGCTGATCAGGTCGATTCTGCAGGTTCTTTTAATCACCCTGGTAACTTATTTTATTTCATTTCGTACACGCAAGGCAATAACGAGCAGACCCTCAAGTGGGGAGATATAGAGCATCCCATTCAAGATGATGTTAAAAAGTTGTACGATGAGGTTCTGGCGAGTGTCAATGGTGTCAGATTTAAACCGATAAAATAAACGACTTCAAAAATTATTGTTCCCCAACACGACCTTTGCCCGAGTGGGACGTCGTGTTGATTCCAGATATCTCAGAACGCTAACCATGAAAAAAATCTACTTAAGCCTCATTATTCTTTTTCTGCTCTGTGTCAACATTAAAACTGCGGATGCGCAATCAGCGTTTGATGCCAAGAAAAGAAAAGAAAGTTCAGTGAACACTTCCTCTTTGCAAGCGCGAAAAGTAACCGCCGCTATGCGGGGGTCGTCGACTGCCCGGGCAAATCAAACGATCTTTCAAAGTCCTAAAAGCTTTGGTTTTCAGTCCAAGGAAAGGTTGCATCGCATCTTGCATTCTAATGAAGGTCATCCCGTATTTATAGAGACGAAACGCAATACAGCATCTTCCAGGGTTTTCGTCAGGAAGGATTCGTATACCGCATGCTATGATTATTTGCAGGAGCTCTCGCCAATCCTTCAAGTTGAGAATGTAAAGGAGAGTTTTACCATTCGACGCACGAAAGACGATCGTTACAACGGTACCCATATCAAGCTACAGCAGCTTTACAAGGGTGTTCCAGTACACGGCGCAGAGGTCATGGTTCATTTGAATTCGTTTGGCGAAGGTCAAGCTTTTAACGGGAGGTATATAACACCACTCCACGACATTGACGTAGTGCCGTCGGTTGCAATGCAAACGGTTATCGACCGAGTAAGAGCTGATGTGAGCAAAGGAAATTCGATCCGACACCTTACAGCCTTTGAGAAAACATTGGTGCAATACGATGAACCCGAAGCGACGCTTTGTATTTATGAAGATAAAAGTCTAGTGAAATCGAATGTGCTTGCTTATCATATTGTTTATTCACCAGCCATTCACAAACGCATGGAGTATTTTGTCGATGCGCATACAGGCAATGTGCTGCGTTCTATCAATACAGTATGTTTTGTCGATGGCCCTAAAACCGCGACGGCAAATGATCTAAACGGTGTATCACAAACCGTAAATACATATCAAGTTGGGGCTAACTATTATTTGTTGGATGCATCCCGCGCTATGTTCAATGTAGGGACTTCCAATCTGCCGGACGAACCTGTGGGAGGGATTCTTACTGTAGACATGGATAATACTTTTGGTGACGACGCGTCTATTCTGCATGTAACAACTACAAACAACGTGTGGAATACTGCAAATCACGCCAAGGCGGTATCTGCCCATTTTAACGCCGGTAAAGCCTTTGAATATTTTTTCACTCATCATGATCGTAATTCGATTAATGGAAAAGGTGGTACTATGTTATCCTTGATCAACGTATCGGATCCGGACAATGGCGAGGCACTCGACAACGCTTTTTGGAATGGCAAAGCCATGTTTTATGGGAACGGCAATATCGC
The DNA here is from genome assembly GCA_035641895.1 of Chryseolinea sp. Taxonomy (GTDB): domain Bacteria; phylum Bacteroidota; class Bacteroidia; order Cytophagales; family Cyclobacteriaceae; genus Chryseolinea. The sequence continues at coordinate 1,700 of DASQTN010000615.1, forward strand.
TTTGAAACCACTGGCCGGGGGGTTGGACGTTGCTGGTCATGAGATGACTCACGGAGTAATAGAAAATACAGCAAATCTTGATTATGAGGGCGAGTCAGGGGCGATCAACGAATCATTAGCGGATATTTTTGGTTCAATGATAGACCCAGACGATTGGAGAATCGGGGAAGATGTTGCTAAGTTAGCGACCTATCCATCGGGCGCGGTGCGGTCTCTTGAAGATCCACACAATGGACGAACAACATTGGGCCAACCGGGTTTCCAGCCAATGCACATGGATGAAAAATATACGGGCAATGAGGACAATGGGGGCGTTCACATTAACAGTGGTATTACAAATCACGCGTTTTACAAATATGCTGAGGCGATAACCCGCGACAAGGCAGCCGATGTATTCTATAAGGCCCTGGATGACTACCTCACGAAATCGTCACAGTTTATTGATTTACGTTTAGCGGTAATTAAGGCGGCAGGTGATTTATTTGGTGCTACTTCAACAGAGGTTAATCAGGCGAAACTGGCTTTCGATGCTGTCGGGATTACCGATGGACAAGGCGGAGATTACGAAGAACCATTACCACCAAATCCGGGTGGTGAGTTCTTATTGATAAATAACACCGATCCTAATAATTCCAACTCCTTGTATCGGGTAAATTCAACTTTTGTGAGAGTGGATCCTCTTACGACAACAGCGCTTCTCAGTAGGCCAAGCGTTACGGATGACGGAAGCATTGCCGTTTTTGTTGCCGGGGATAGAACCATACATGCGATCGTAACGGCGCCAGGTCAAACGCCAGATGAGTTTGTCCTGCAAAATGAACCTATCTGGTCAAACGTAGCAGTTTCAAAGGATGGCAACAGGATGGCTGCCGTAACCGAAGATGAGGACAACACAATTTTCGTTTATGATTTTGTTACGGAGGAGTGGGGTGAGTTTCAATTATACAATCCCACATATTCCGATGGAATCAATTCAGGCGGAACAGAGTTTGCTGACGCGCTTGAGTGGGATTACACCGGCGAGTACGTTGTGTATGATGCCTTTAACAGAATCGAAAATAACAGTGGGAGCGATATCGAATATTGGGATGTGAATTTCATTCGTGCGTGGGATAAAACGGCCGATGATTTTGGTGATGGCACGATCCAAAAACTGTTCTCAAATTTACCAGAGGGAGTCAGTATTGGAAACCCCACGTTTGCCAAATTGAGTCCTTATATTTTGGCGTTTGATATGGTCGATGAGTCTACCAATGAGTATTATGTTCTGGGCAGTAATATTGAAACCGGTGAAACAGATGTTATCTATACTAATACCGGCCTGGGATTTCCGTCCTTCAGCAAAAACGACGATCGCGTTGCGTTCACGATTGAGGATGGAGTCGATCTTTATCACACTGGTTTCGTCAACTTAAACGGTAATAAAATTTCATCGGCGGATACGGAAGCCACAACCTTGTTCGAGGACTCGAAATGGGCGGTATATTTTACGGCTGGAGAGCGTGATATCGACGACGATGTAACAGGTGTGGAGCAAGGCGAAAAGAATGTGACACTAACATGTTTTCCAAATCCTTTTGAACGAGAAATATCCATGAAACTGACGCAAGACTTTATTGGCGGTGGAAAAGTTGAGGTGACGAATGTTATGGGGCAACGGGTGTTCAACATGGAGGCCGGCCCTTCTTCAGAAGAAATGTTTTTAGGTTTTGATAATCTTCCTGCAGGCCAATATATTGTTCGGATCAACGATGGAAAGAGTGTGGGTTCGTGCAGAGTGGTAAAAATCAACTAGCGCAAGCGTCCCGCTTGTGCTAGCGTAATATCAAGCGTCCACTTGAAATACGTGGTGCGGATTAAATTTATGCAATTACTGACAAGCTTTATAGTTCAATTAACAAACCGCGTCGCTACAGTATCGGGCACATCAAGGCCCTTCAACACTGGAATTCGAATCGTCAGATTTTCTTGAAATAACGATTATGCTCTCCGACTACACCCGTTCAAGTTTCACGGGGTACGTTTTGTTGGCATTCCATTGACAAACGTAAATGTTTTTGTCATTGTCGATACACACATCATGACAAT
>DASQTN010000616.1:0-3278 GCA_035641895.1 Chryseolinea sp.
GCATCTCCCTCGATTTCAAATTTACTCAGTGCCTGTTCCAGATTTCCGTAACAACCATGATGCGGTTCGGTGTGTCCATAGGTGCGTCTAAACATTTCTGCGCTGCAGGGTGCCAATAAAAAATCATGGCGACCGACGGTATCCTCTACTATTTCGAACATCACGTTGCTGCGGTTGGAGTAAAATGAATTTCCTTTGGTTAGAAACAGAGTTTCTTCATAGTCAAGCGTTCTTCCAGAGGAAAGGTATTCCGTCTTTGCATGCAGATTAAAGCAAACGAAGTCAGATACCTGCTCACCCTCGACATCGATAACTTTTAGTTTTTTTCCTTTTTCCAAAATAAATCCGATACCTGATCGTGGCGGAATTAGCTCGAAATGTTGCATATGTTAATGTGATAGGGGGCACGTCCAGTCGGATCCATAGTGAATGCCACTGTATTGATATACTTCCGAAGCTTCTCCGAAATCGGCGAGCATGGGATTAATCGATCCGGAATATTGAATGTCGCGCTTCCGAACTACATTTTTCATTGTGGAGTACCGGTTTGAACTTCGAAGTTTTTCGAATTCTGCATGCGGATTAAAAACTAAAGTAGCGTATTTAAACCGTCGCGACCGTCTACTGCTTGCAGGATGTAGACCTAAAATAAAAAACGCTTCTGACTTTAAGCTAAAACTGTATCGGGCTGAAGTTGGGTCCGAGTCAACGCGCGGGTCGTGATGATAGTGTTCTTTATCCTTGCATGACAAAGAATTTAGCCTTAACCAAAGGAAGGTGTCGAAATGAATTTCGGTGATCTCCGCTGGCTCTTTGAAGATTACGGCAGCACTGTGATAAGAGTTTTTTGACGTTCTATAAGCATCGACAAAATCATACAAAAACTGTAAAATCTTTTTATCGTCGGCTGGGCAAGCCATATGCGATGCCACCAAACATTGGATGTGATTTCGGGAAAGGGCAGCCTTTGCGGCAACACACGGAAAACCTTGTTGATCTAAAAACTCCAAATATTCGTTGACAATTATTTCATCTGCTTTCATGTGCTGATCTTTTTTTCTTTGATAGACACATACCATTTGCCTTACTAAATTGTTGCTTTTGGTAATTCAAATTATAGCATTTCATGTCTGCACAGATTTATTTACAGTCAATCCATACGGCTGAAGAATATCCGCCGTATCCTTCACGCTCTGGGTTGTTGGTTGTTGTTTAAAATTTGTGGAACTGAATTCTAAGTTTTTTAATTGCTTAATATGCCTTCGTACTTGTTTCATATGATTAAGCCCATGGATGAAACTCCAATATGGAATTCCATTGCTGTGATTCTCTAATGATATCCGGTACAATATGTGCCAATGTTGCAGCAGAATTCTTATTGCCTGTACAAGAGAATTACCATTCCCATAAACATGATGCGGCTCTGCGCCACTGCCATTAAATTCCAGTATGGAAAAATGCTCGCCTTTTTTTAGTGATTCAATGCTTTGGCATTTGATGTCGTAACGACCAAAGTAAAACTTTCCGGTATGGCTAAGGTTGTCAATAATGGAGAGCAACCTTTCATCTTTCTCATGTTCGAGGCTTATGAGTTTTCCGCCACGACTGAGATTCAGAGCATGGCACAGGATATACTTTTGACCAAGGGGAACGATGTACTGTAGCTTCGGTTCATGTTTTAGTTTCATTTCGTCAAGTCTAAGTTGCGCCCGGGAACAGCGCGTCATCAGTTCCAATAGGGTAGAAGTCCCATCTCCCACAACAGATAAATGTTCCTTACGTACAAAGCCTGTAATGGCACCTGTTCTTTGATTAGGGAAACGGTAGTAAAAGATGCTGACCTCGAGCGGATAATGAATAAATTCCTGCAGGAGATAATCTACTTTGATTTTTTCGTGATAGTGAATTAATTCTGCCATGGAATTAATTTGCCTGAACATGAAACCCATTCGTCCAACATCAGGTTTCACAGCCAACGGAAAGGAAAAGCCCTGCGACAAGGCAAGTTTCTTGACTTGCAGAGTGTGCATCGAAGCTTTAACCAAAATGGTTTTCGGATAGGTACCCGTCGGTAGTTGGCTATACATTTCCATTTTGCCTTCACCTTCATACCCTCCAAAAGTTAACGTCGGATTTGAAGCTGTGAAAAACCAAAGAGACCGCGCCTTGATACAGTATGCGATCCAGAACGGGATCATTGGGATATATTTTATCAACCAATGCCAGGTTTCCCAATGCCGTAATTTGTAGACAATCCTCCTTGCTTCCTCTGGAAGCAGTTGCCTTTCCAGGAAAATTTTAGCCATTATAGTCTTAGTTACCAACTATTTAACTGCTAACATCCTTTTTTGTTCATGGGCATTTTATGTGAGCTGCATTCGCTTTTGATGCCTGCAACATAGAGTGTTACACGGAGGATGGCGAATAATCAACGACCGGAAAAACCGTTTTTCCGAGACGGTATCAGGTTGTTCTTACCATGATAATCACCTCATAAGTATTCGAAAGGTTAAAGAGAATGCTGCTTTCATTTTATTAAATTAATTGGCGTCACGTGACGCTGATACGAATAAAAAAATCAGGCAGGCATGTCTTTAATGACCCACCGAAATGGTTCAATCTTATGCATGTTTTGTTAACGCATTCATTAGACACTAAAATTTCAAACCATTTCCCAGTATTTTAGGGCAAACAGTTAAAATCAAAATGAAAGAAATTTTTCGCCTCGCCGTCCATCTCTTTTGTATTCAATTTTTTGTTTTTTTGATTGGTGAAGCTAACGCCCAAACTCTAACCAAATACATCGTAGTTGATCAATTCGGGTATTTACCTACCTCAAAAAAAATTGCGGTCGTTCGAGATCCGCAGGTTGGTTTTGATGCATCTGAATCTTTCACACCAGGAACGCAATACGCATTGGTTGACAGAACAACTGGACAGTCGGTGTTTAATGCTGCACCTGTTGCCTGGAAAGCAGGAGCTACCGACAACTCCTCTGGCGATAAAGCATGGTGGTTTGATTTTTCGTCGGTCACGACTGCCGGCACATATTATGTATTGGATATCCAAAAAAATCTAAAATCGTTTGATTTTGAAATTTCGCCGTCAATCTATAACGGTGTGCTACGGCATGCAGTGCGAACATTTTTTTATCAAAGGGCTGGTTTAGCAAAGCCTGCTAATCACGCGGGCAGTGCGTGGGCTGACGGCGCTAGTCACCTTGGACTACTTCAGGATAAAAATGCCCGGCCGTACAACGAAAAAAATAATGCCGCGAA
>DASQTN010000617.1:0-2062 GCA_035641895.1 Chryseolinea sp.
CAGTAGAACGTCATTTTGCATGCGCGAAGATAATCGTCTGGGATAAATTATAGCGTTAAGGTACCGACGCCAGCGATCTTATTGGAAGCTTGTCAATTTCGAACCTGGTCGGCAACCTTGCCTTCGACAACCTCGAACCTCAAACTTCAAACTTGGAACCGATGTTGAACTTAATTGTGAAAAAAACACTTACACTCTGGCGGCAAATCTGGTCGCTTTAAAGATTCGTAATAAAAAATTTATGCGAAACGGAACTTTTCAATCGATTGCAGGTTGTAGATTTACGGCTCGCAAAAATAAAACCCGAAACCATATTGTATGAGCGAAACTGCAACACCGGACACTGAAAGGATGGAAGCGCTAATTGATGAGATGAGTGTTACAATTAAGAACTTATCTTCCTTAGCAACAGCCCACGGTCTTATTGACCCCTATGTAAATCGCGATCTTCATGACGCGATGGAAGGACACCTTGTTGAAAAACCTGTTGATGAAATTCTGGAAAAATTAAAAAGGGTCAACAAAGACACCCATCCGGAATGGTCATTTTTGAATGTGGGATGAACTCCCTCACCCAATCTTGGCGCCTTCGCGCCTCTGTGTGCAATTAGACACGGAGTCGCAAAGGCACAGAGGTTCGTGAAGTCATTATTTTAAGTTGTCAAATTCTCTATAAGCTATCTGACCGTTCTGATTCTTCTGGCGGTTTTCGCTCTTACCCCCTAAACTTTCTCATTCTATAAATTGACTTGTCATCACCGACTAAATAAGTCCCATTCACGATCGAATGACACGTCGAGAACGACGTCACCTCCATCACCGGTTATTAACCGCGGTACTTTCGAAGCATCCACGCCGTCACCGATTACCTTATTTATTAATTACTGCTGATTCCCGATTATTTGCTTAAGGGCCTCTCTATAGTCTTGTTCGAACGTCATCCCATTATGTCCCTGTCCTTTGAGCGTAATTAATTGATCAGTTTCTTTTAGTAAAGCTTTTAATTTAACGGACTGACTATGCGGTATAATCTCGTCCACATCTCCATGAATTAGAACGATGGGCATTTTGCATTCCGTAATGTATTTGTTGGTTTCAAGCTTATACTTTAAAAGAAATGGCGGAACGAAAGGATAACCGTGTTTCACCATGTCTCCCAAACTGAAATAAGGTGCTTGTAGGATTAATAATTTCGGATGATTCGTTGATGCTATCTTTGTAGCCGGCCCTGTTCCGATGGAATAACCAAGCACTACGATTTGATCCTCATCGTAACGCTTCAACATTTCGTTATATGCTTGCTGCACGTCCTGAAAGAGCTGTGCTTCACTTTCTATCGCCCCTTCACTTTTTCCGTAGCCCCGATAGTCCAGCACAAAGATATCATAGTTTAAACGTGTATAGGTTTCAGCCACGTCGCCCCAGCGGTCCACGGCGCCACCGTTGCCGTGTAAATAAAATATGAGACCTTTTGAGCTATCAGCTTTAAACAAGAGACCATGCAGCACTTTTTGGTCGGCCGTTGTAATGTATATTTCCTCAAACTTTTGTGTGAAATTGAATTTGTAATCCTTTTCCAGCTTATCTGGAAAGAAGATTAGTTTTTCTTGAAAGAAAAACATGAGTCCGCATATGAGGACATAGATGCCAAGGAGTATTGAGATGATAGCCATTGATCTTTTCAACATGATGGGTTCGTGCAACTTGCTCGATGGTTAAAGATACAAAGGTGCTATTTCAAACGCACACTCGGAAAAGCCCTACGCATCTGCTTTCTGCTGTAAGCTTTCTGCTTCTCGCAACCCTCCAAATACTCTTCCCGTTAAGACCTAAGAAAAAATCTTTACCTATGAAAAAAATTGATATTCTCAATTTCATCACAGATTTCCGGAAATCTCCCAATAGCATAAAAACATATCGTGAGCTTATCAATTCCCTGGGATCCCAGCATGTATCGTCGATCGATGCCATGCTCGAGGAACTTCAAAAAAATAAGGTTGTAAAACAGACTGAGTTAAATGGAGAGAAAGCATACCAGGTGATTTCGCGGTAGTGCGCCGCG
>DASQTN010000618.1:0-2953 GCA_035641895.1 Chryseolinea sp.
AGGCACTGACGACGTGGTATCAACCGCAGCCGGTAACATGATGGAGAACTGTGTGTTCTTCCTCTGCACACCAAATCCCTGGGAACTGTGATCATCAAAATAAAAGTGATCAATGATATGAATGTCTTCACCACGAAAAAACCGCGCACCAACCCAAACGCTCCAGGGCCCTCCCATAATATTTTTTGCTTCAGCGAAAAGTTCAGGTAACGCAACCGTAATTCCACCGTAAGAATTGCTCGTTACATTACCGATGATCTGCCCTTGCGTCGTGTACATCGCGAAACGCGCTTGTATGTTTACTTCTGTTGTATCAGAAGCACCATTAGCGGGTGTAAAATGAAGCGCCGTTGCCAATTCAAAATAATCGCTTTCTTCCATCCGCCCACCGATTGACCCCATGCCATTCAGATTTAAGGATCGGGGATACTGCACCTTATCACCTCTGGCAATTCCCGCTCTTCCATAACTTCCTAGCGAGAAGTGTTTATTCGAGATTACGGGTGACTGGGCCTCGACCGTCAAGGCTATTTGCATTACCAGGAAACTCAGGAAAAAAAATTTTTTCATTTTGAAAGGCATTTTACACAAAGACGCAAGGGCGCGAAGCCTGCCTGCCGGTCAGGCAGGTTTCGCAAAGAATGAGGCGACACTTTGCGAAAACTCTGCGTTCGTTGCGCCTTTGCAGTGACAAAAGAAAGGAATATCATGATGCATTTAAAAGTGAGAAACACTGCCTTGCAATCTCCAACTCCTCGTTAGTCGCCGCCACTAATATTTTTACGGGAGCGTCAACCGCATTGATCTCATAAATATCTTTCCCACCACTGGCATTTTTTTCCTCATCGAGATGAATTCCAAGATACTGCAGGTTTTCGGTAGATAACTTTCGTGTGAGAACATCATTCTCGCCTACGCCAGCAGTAAAGACAAGGGCATCGAGCCCACCGAGTATTGCGGTGTACGCTCCAATGTATTTTTTTATGTGATAGGTATAGAGGTTATAAGCCAATACCGCTTCTTTGTTTCCCTTATCATATTCAGCCTTCACATCGCGCATGTCGCTAAAACCGGTGAGGCCTAGCATACCGCTTTGTTTGTTGAGTATCGTGTTTACTTCCTCTAGACTGTATCCCAGATGACTTACCATATGGAAAATAACGGATTGATCGATATCACCCGTCCTGGTTCCCATCATCAATCCATTCATCGGACCGAAGCCCATGCTGGTATCAATGCATTCACCATTTTTTACTGCACTCATACTGCAACCATTTCCCAAATGAATGGTAATAATTTTCGATTCCATCTTTTGTAAATACGCCGCCGCTTTTTCAGAGACATATTTGTGACTCGTGCCATGAAACCCATACGCACGAATTCCATGTTCATCATAGAATTTTTTTGGAATAGCGATGCGATAAGCTATCGGTGGCATGGTCTGATGAAAGGCTGTATCGAATACTGCTACTTGCCTTGCTGTAGAAAAAATCTGTTGCGCTATTTCAATACCCAGGTAGTTGGGAGGATTGTGAAGTGGCGCCAGCGAAAAAAGGTCTTGTATTTTTTCTTTTACCTGTTCATTAATGATTATGGTCTTGGAAAAAGTTTCTCCTCCATGTACAACACGATGACCGACAACGTCAATTTCATTTGGATCTTTAACGACACCAATTTCTTTATCTACCAATAACCGGGCAACGTATTTTAACCCGGCCGCATGGTCGCTTGCAGAAATATCTTCCTTGCGACTTTGTTCCTTACCGCTGAGAAAGGTCTTATGATGAATCGTAGAACCGTTGGCGCCGATGCGATCAATCAATCCAGAGCAGATCACGACCGCTTCGGGCATTCGAATAAGCTGATATTTTATCGAGCTGCTTCCGGAATTGATAACGAAGACATTCATGACAGCGGCGAATTATCGTTGGCTTGAATCGCGGTCACTACCACCGTATTAAAAATATCCTCTACAGTACAACCGCGACTGAGATCGTTAACCGGTTTGTTAAGGCCTTGCAAAATTGGCCCGATAGCCAGCGCACCCGTTTCGCGTTGGACTGCCTTGTAGGTATTATTTCCAGTATTTAAATCGGGAAAAATTAAGACACTTGCCTGACCCGCTACGTCTGAATCTGGCATCTTTTTCTTACCGACGGAAGGATCGACTGCGGCGTCATATTGAATGGGCCCTTCTACTTTAAGATGAGGTGTACGTTGACGCACAAGCTCTGTGGCCAGCCTTACCTTCTCCACTTCTTCACCCTCGCCAGATGTGCCTGACGAATACGACAACATAGCGACTTTAGGTTCAATGCCAAACATTTTACTGGTCTGTGCAGACGATATTGCAATATCGGCCAATTGTTCTGCGGTCGGCTTCGGATTGACCGCGCAATCACCAAAAACCGATACACGATTTGGTAAACACATAAAAAAAACTGAGGAAACAGTCGCGACGCCTGGTTTTGTTTTTACAAATTGCAAGGCTGGACGAATGGTATGTTGGGTAGTATGCGCCGCGCCGGAAACCATACCATCTGCTTCCCCTTTAAACACCATCATCGTGCCGAAATAAGAAACGTCTTGCATCAGGTCGCGCGCCATTTGCACGGAAACATTTTTGTTTTTCCTAAGCTCATAAAGTGTTAAGGCATAGTCATCGTGACGATCTGATGCAGCAGGATTGATAATTTTCACCTGTCCTATTTCCAAAGAAAGGTTTAAGCGTTTCAAAGCTGCACTAATAGTTTCTTTGTTGCCGAGGATGGTGAGATCAACAACATCCTGTTTGATTAAAATGTCGGCAGCTATTAAAATTCGATCATCATCGCCTTCGGGAAGAACAATATGCTTTTTGTGTTCTTTTGCACGTTTAACAATCTGATATTGAAACATGCGGGGTGTAAGGGTACTGGTCTGAAAGGAAATAATTTTCTTTTCCAGTGATTTA
>DASQTN010000619.1:0-5731 GCA_035641895.1 Chryseolinea sp.
TAAACCGTTCTTCGAAATAAATCTCTTTCGATTGACTGGTTGCTTGGCTTAACTTTGCAATAATATTTACATCAGCGTCGAAATCTATTGCAGGCGTTAAGTTGTGTGTTCCGATTGCCTGACGGACCGCGGACAGCACGACCGCATAGACGGCGCGTTCGTTGTCAAATTTTATTTCTGTTTTTGTAGGATGAACATTGACATCGATATGCTTCGGATCAACCTCAATGAAGAGTACGTAAAACGGAAAAGTATTTTCCGGAAGCAGGTCTTCAAATGCCGTCATCACGGCGTGATTAAGATAATTGCTGCGGATGAACCGTTTGTTAACAAATAGAAATTGCTCTCCCCTTTTTTTTCTAGCAAACTGTGGCTTTCCAACATACCCGGTTATTTTTATCAGTGGCGTTTCTTCTTGACACGCTGCTAATTGTTCCTGATACGCTTTTCCAAAAAGATTAATGATCCGTTGACTTAATTTGCCCGACGGTAAGTCGTATTCCAAAGAGTCTGTTTCAATAAACTGAAAAGATATTTCGGGATGTGACAACGCTAATCGCTGAAATTCTTCCAGAATATGTTGATATTCACTGGCATTGGATTTTAAAAAATTTCGGCGCGCGGGAATGTTATAGAAAAGATTTTTAACGCAAATGCTGGTGCCCTTTTCACAGGCGACGGCTTCCTGCCTTTTTACATCCGACGCTTCAACAACGAGTAGTGTTCCCAATTCTTCATCATGAGGACGTGTCTTTAACTCGAGTTGAGATACTGCAGCAATAGAAGCCAGCGCTTCTCCACGAAAGCCCATGGTATGCAGTGTAAATAGATCTTCGGCTTTTCGTATTTTGGAGGTCGCGTGCCGTTCCAAACTCATGCGCGCATCAGTTTCTGACATTCCCTTTCCGTTGTCAATGATTTGCAGCAGCGTTTTGCCTGAATCCTTAACAATCAACTTGATCTGACTAGCTTCCGCATCTATGGAGTTCTCAATCAATTCTTTGACTGCCGACGACGGACGCTGCACCACCTCGCCTGCAGCGATCTGATTAGCGATTGAATCGGGTAAAAGTTGGATAATATCAGGCATGAACTATAGCGAGAATCTGAAGGTAAAAGTGCAGATTACCGCCTGAACTTCCTGAATTTTAAATAAAAATAAAAAGGGATAATTACTATGGCGACGCCGTATAGTGCTACTTTTCCATATTCAATAAAAGCAATAAGTCCAACACTAAGCACCATTAAAATAACCAGGCGCAACATGTTGGCAGAAGGATCTTTCTGAACAGTAGCAGTCTTTTTTGCAGTACGGAATGACCCCGCTATTCGTGATCGGTAGGCGTGCAAATTTTCCTCATCCGGTTTCTTTTCTGCTTCTATACTAAGCTCGTGCCGAATCCGTTCTTCTCTTTCCTTACGCTCCTCCTCCAAAGGGTCATAGTGCCTGGGAGTATACGCAAACCGTCTATAGTTGGGGGTCTTTGTGAATAACGAAGGTAACTTCATATGAATACAATTTACGTGGTAATTAGCGTGTAGCGATGGTATGATTTACACTATTCCCTATTTCCTTCATTTTTGCCCATCGCTTCGCAAATAAAATCATCCTTACCGATTGACTAATTTTATAACTTGAAGCCCGCATAAAGTTGCGTGTATAAATGTCTATTTCAAAACTGAACGTGCGGATGTTGAAAAAAGTTTTTATTTATCTCTTATTGACTTGCACTATCTATGTGCCGCTGGTGGCACAGCCTAACAAGGATACTTGGGTTGACAGTGTCTTTAATTCCTTGAATATCGACGAAAAGATCGGCCAAATGTTCATGGTGCCCATTCCTTCGAGGACAAATGATGCCTTCATCAATAAGATCGAGAATCAAATTAAAAGTAAAGAAATTGGCGGCGTCATCTTCGATTCCGTCGGACCACTGCAGCAGGCCAACTTTACAAACCGTTTTCAGGCTGCTTCTGAGATTCCCCTGCTGATTGCTCAGCATGCACCCCTGGGATTGGGACAATTTCGTGACAGCACCATACACGTTCCCGAGGCCTACCTTATTGGGGCAGCCAGAAACGATACCATAGCGTATCAAACAGCTAGGGAAATTGCCAGAAAAATGAAGTTGGTGGGTGCGCACGTGAACGTATCTGCTTTTGCAACAGTCGCAAACGGTTTGCAAGATTCTCGCAGTCAATATTCTTTTGGTCAAAATAGTAAACGTGTTGCATCCCAATCACTAGCCTTTATGAAGGGATTGCAAGATTATGGTGTGGCTGCGATTGTAAAAGACTTTACTATAAACGGCGCAACGGTGTTGGACGTGAAGGAAGACATCCCCATCATCGACGCCAGCGTGGATACCACAAAATCTTTCCCTTTTTTTAAACTTTTTGAAAACAACGTAGCCGGATTTATGAGTGCGGCCAACAACTTTCCACTATTTTATCAGGATAAAGAACTAGTAAGAAAAAATAATTACGATGCAGAAACGATCTCTTTATTATTCTCGGGTGATTGGCTAAGCCAAAAGATAAACTATGAAGGAATTAGCATTGTAGATCTTCACCACTCACAAGAAGTCGATGAAAAAAACAAAGGCAATGACGCCTTGCTAGCGTTTCAAACCGGCAACGACATTATGATATCCGCGGAAGATGTTGGGCCTGCCATTCGAAAAATAAAACGTTTGCTAAAAAAAGAAGAGGGGTACGAAACGTTGCTGACGAAGTCGGTAAGAAAAATTCTTGCTGCAAAATATGATGCTAGACTCTGGCGGAAACAGGTAGTGAACACCGATAACCTGATGGCTAAATTGAACTCTCCGGAAGCCGAAATATTAAATAAAAAGGTATACGAGAAAGCAATAACCATTATTCAAGACAACCAACGGGTAATTCCCATTTCGACGCTGGAGGACAAAAATTTTGTTTTTGTAAATACTGCGCCGAATCAAGCGGGAGAATTATTTCATTACCTCAATAAGTATGTCCACACAACACAATTCACCCTTGATGATAAAACTAATGTTGAATCCTTTGCAGACTCCCTCAAGGAAAAACATGTAATTATCGTTGGCATATTTCCTGAGACCTCTGCATATTCGTTAGTCAAGTTGGGTATGCTGGCACAACGTGCCGTATCTACGCACGAAATTATTATATGTGACTTTGGGAATGAGAATTTTTTACGGGCGACAATTCCAAACACCACGATTATTACTGGCTATACGCCGCATCCTGAAACATTGCGAGCAATACCCCAGGTAATTTTCGGCGGTCTTAGAGGAGATGGTATTTTGCCTTTTACCTATTCTGAAAACGCCGCGACAGGTAACGGAATTGTGTCGGGGACACTAAACAGGCTTACTTATTCTATTCCTGAAGATGCTGGAATGGACGGCAAGACATTAAAAAAAATAGAATCTATCGTAAACGAGGCCATCATCTCACATGCTACACCCGGCTGTCAAGTTTTAGTGGCCCGACATGGGAAGGTAATACTCGATAAATCATATGGCGCTTTAACCTACGAAAGCACCGATTCGGTTCGCGACGAAAACATCTATGATCTGGCCTCTTTGACAAAGGTAGCCGCAACACTTCAGACCGTAATGTTTATGTATGAAAAGGGCCTCATTGACTTGAACAAAAAGCTTTCATACTACCTGCCCGAACTGAAGAATACCAACAAAAAAGACATTACATTGGTTGAGATGCTAACCCACCAGGCAGGCCTCCTTCCATTTATACCAATGTGGACGGAGACGGTAAAGGACAATAATTTTCTTCCGGAATATTATAGCCGTGTTCAAAGCGAAAGTTATCCCCTACAGGTTTCGCCGGACCTCTTCGCCGCTCCGTTTCTCCGTGATTCGGTATGGTCGTGGATCAGTGAATCCAAATTGCAGACCAAGCCTCCACGTACACCCTACGCCTATCAGTACAGTGATCTCGGTTTCTTGCTATTTCAACGGCTTGCGGAAAGGACTTTCAATCAGCCGATCGATGAGTTTCTAACACAAAATCTGTATGAACCACTTGGAGCCTACACGACAGGTTTTACCCCGTTGAAGCGATTCCCTGTCCAGCGTATTGCTCCCACTGAGGATGATAAAATATACAGGAAGACGCACATCGCCGGTACTGTCCACGACGAGCGGGCGGCAATGATGGGCGGTGTGGCTGGCCATGCCGGACTGTTCAGTAGTGCGTCGGATCTGGCAAAATTGGGGCAAATGCTCTTGCAGGAGGGATTCTACGGGGGTTACAGATACTATAAACCGGAAACGATCCACCTGTTTACAGCTAAGCAATTCGATAAAAGCAGAAGGGGACTGGGATGGGACAAGCCAGTGCAAAGCGACTGGGGCAGTCCTACTTCGTTAAAGGCTTCGCCTGAAACATTTGGTCACACCGGATTTACCGGCACCTGTATTTGGATTGACCCTGAATTTGACCTTGTTTATATTTTTCTTTCAAACCGCGTGTATCCTGACCGGAGCGCTAAACTAATCAATATGAATGTGCGTTCTCGGATACAAGATGTGATCTATGAGTCCATTTTTGATTATTGCAAATACAATTAGTAAACGAATACGTCTACCCACAATATATTCAAAAATTTTGCGTCAATTGAGGGGATTAGTAATTTCAAGGGAATTCAATCAATTTGACTCACACACGATACCTTACGCTATTATTAGACTTTAAAAAATGAATATAGGGATAGTTTGTTACCCAACTTTTGGGGGAAGCGGTGTAGTGGCCACCGAACTTGGAAAAGCTCTTGCCAAGGAAGGCCACAAAATTCATTTTATTACCTATTCTCAGCCGACACGATTGGATTTCCTAAATGAAAATTTATTTTATCATGAAGTTGATTTCAGGTCGTACCCTTTATTTGAATTTCCGCCTTATGAATTAGCCTTGGCCAGCAAGATGGTAAGTGTGGTAAAAAATGAGAAGCTCGACCTTCTTCATGTTCATTATGCCATTCCGCATGCTTCTGCGGCCTACATGGCAAAACAGATTCTAAAAACTCACGGAATCAATATCCCTTTTGTCACAACCTTGCATGGTACCGATATAACATTAGTCGGAAAGGATGTTTCGTATGAGCCGGTGGTCACTTTTAGCATAAATCAATCCGACGGCGTAACGGCTGTGTCGGAGGACCTGCGCCGGGAAACTTATGAATCATTTAAGATTACAAACGATATTGAAGTCATTCCCAATTTCATTGATTTAGAAAAGTTCAAAAAACAGAAAAAGGAACATTTCAAGAAAGCCATTTGTCCACATGGAGAAGCCTTGGTGGTTCACACTTCAAACTTTAGGAAGGTAAAACGGGTTCAGGATGTTGTGAAAGTTTTTGCAAATCTTCACAACGAAATACCTAGTAAATTGTTAATGATTGGAGATGGGCCAGAGCGAACCAGAGCAGAAAATATGTGCCGGGAGCTTGATATTAGCGATGCCGTCCGTTTTTTAGGAAAGCTTGAAGCTGTCGAGGAAGTTCTTTCTGTAGCTGACCTTTTTCTGATGCCATCGGAAAAAGAAAGTTTCGGATTGGCAGCGCTTGAGGCGATGGCATGTGAAGTTCCCGTTGTCAGTTCTGATGCCGGAGGACTTCCGGAACTTATGGTTCAGGGAGTAACAGGTTTCATGAGCCCAGTGGGCGACGTTGAAGACATGACTAAAAATGCCTTGCTTATCTTAGATAAAA
>DASQTN010000620.1:0-2148 GCA_035641895.1 Chryseolinea sp.
ATGACCTGTCGAGAAACAGTAGACTTGAAGCAGACGAATATTACTTATTGGGCAAAAAAAGATCGCGGGGACCAGAAGCTTACCACAAGGTTTCGGCAGGAGAAACGCTTTGGCAGGTAAGTCAACGATATGGCGTGCAAATAAAGAAATTGAGACGGTACAACAGACTGAATTCAAGCGAAGATATAAAACAGGGTACAACAATATGGCTGGCATCCAAAAAACCAAAGAACTTCGATGACGAACTGAATTCCAATGAAGTGATCGAAGTGGATAATACCTCAACTTTTGCGTGGACAGCTGGTGAATCGGCGTCAGCCACAGTATTGGCGACGAAACCAACGGACCGGTCATCAGAAAATCCACCTCCGGTAGCGGACAAGGGATCAGAAAAGGAAGTGTTTGTTGCGAACGATAGTGTAGGAAATCAACTTGATACTGCACAAAACATACAAGTGGTTGGAAACATTGCTCCTGTTGACTCCGTGGCACAAAAAAAGATCGAAGTGGTGACTAGCTCTCCCGGAAAGCACGAGCATGTTGTCCAGCCGAAAGAAACGCTATATGGCATTGCCCATACCTACAACGTGGGAGTTATGGACCTTGCCCAGTGGAATAATTTGAATATTCAAGACGGTATAAAACCGGGGCAGGTTCTCAAGCTAACAGACGGCAAAATTGCAAGTAATGATTTAGCCGTGAAGCAATTTGAACACGAGGTTCAAAACACGGATACTTTATATGGCATCGCCCGTAAGTATGGTGTTACCATCCAAGACCTGATGGAATGGAATAATAAAAAGGATTTTAACCTCGCTATCGGAGAAAAACTCAAAATTCGGGGCCAGTAACCCATTTTTCTAATCTTTTGGGTTATTTATTACGCGCATGGGGGGAATTTACTTTTGCATAATGCCGGGATATGGCAAAAAAGGATATTTTTGTAGCTAGTGTAAACTGAGATTCTATTTTATTGATGCATACGGATACGAAGACTATTGATTTAGTGATGCTTGTCGATGATAATGATACCGATAACTTTATCAGCAAGCGGATCATAGAAATAACAAAATTCGCCAAACGTGTTGAGGTAAAAGGTTCAGGGAAAGCTGCATTGGATTATCTGAGAGAAAATCAGGACAATGCGGAGAATCTCCCTAGTCTGATATTTTTGGATATTAATATGCCGATCGTTGATGGGTTTGTGTTTTTGTATGAGTTTGAGAAATTCAACGAGACGGTCCGCAATAAATGCAAGGTGATCATTCTGTCAAGCTCTGATAATAAACGCGATATAGATAAAATCGTCAACAATAATCACGTGATAAAATTTATCACGAAGCCGCTAACCGAAGTAGCTTTAGACGAAATAAAACTAAACAATATATAATTTTTTGTTGTTTTGGGGTAAAAACGAACCCCTTAACACATGAAAGCAGCCTCTACGATCACGTTTCTTGCATTATTAATTGCACTTTCATCCCTTCCCTCCTCAGTAAAATCTCAAGTTGTAAAACCGGACACACTTTCCAACTGGAAGAAAAAATTGGTGTTTAACTTAAATGTTAATCAGGCAGCTTTTTCCTCTAACTGGAAGGGTGGGGGCGTCAATTCCTTGGGCCTGAATGGACTTTTCAATTACAGCGCTGACTATAGTAAAAACAGGGATAGCTGGGACAATGAAATCAGTTTGCTCTATGGCTTTGTTAACAACTCGGGGCAGGGATTTCGTAAAACTCTTGACCGTATTCTCCTTGATACGAAATATGGCTATAAGTTAAATGATAATTGGGGGCTTTTCACGAACCTCAATTTCCTTTCACAATTTTCTAAAGGCTATAATTATGAGAAGGATGCAAACGGTGTCGAGCAAGGTATATTGATTTCCGATTTCATGGCACCCGCCTTTCTCACATTTGCTATAGGAGCAGAGTATCATCCCGTAGAGTACTTTACGATGAGAATTTCGCCCTTCGCGCCAAGAGTGACCATAGTAAACGACCCTGAACGTTTCATCCCCGCCGTTGACCCCATTGCTCCCTATGGTGTCGTGCCTCCCGATGAAA
Organism: Chryseolinea sp.; assembly: GCA_035641895.1. Lineage (GTDB taxonomy): Bacteria > Bacteroidota > Bacteroidia > Cytophagales > Cyclobacteriaceae > Chryseolinea. The sequence continues at coordinate 2,067 of DASQTN010000620.1, forward strand.
CACGTTTTGAATGGCTTGCTTTTCAACTTGTTGCTGAATTTGACAAAGACATCGCCACAAACTTAAACTTGAAATGGCGTTA
>DASQTN010000621.1:0-5519 GCA_035641895.1 Chryseolinea sp.
GTCTGCCACACATCGTCAATAAGGGTTCCGATTGGTTTAAGGGACTAAGCCTGACGAACGATGCAGGTACGAAAATTTATGGAGTCAGCGGAAAAGTAAAGCGGCCCGGAGCCTGGGAGTTGCCCATGGGTGTAACGATGCGTGAACTTATCGAAGAACACGCGGGTGGTATGCAGGAGGGTTTGAAATTCAAAGGTGCTTTGCCAGGGGGTGCATCCACGGACTTTTTGGTCGAGGAGCATTTGGATGTGAAGATGGACTACGCTTCGGTCGCTGCTGCTGGTAGTCGTTTAGGAACGGGAACACTAGTCGTTTTGGATGACAAAACTTGTCCCGTGGGATTCGTGAAAAACCTTGAGCATTTCTTTGCGCAGGAATCGTGTGGCTTCTGTACCCCCTGCCGTGAAGGACTTCCCTGGGTTGAAAAAATTCTGGCGGCCATTGATCGCGGTGAAGGTCGTATGGAAGATCTTAAGTTACTCGAGTTTCACACAAAATATTTAGGGCCTGGAAACACATTCTGCGCTTTTGCACCCGGCGCGATGGAGCCTTTGCAAAGTGCGTTGAAATATTTTCGTGAAGACTTTGAAAAACATATTCATGAAAAAGCATGCACCTATCAAACGGTTTTGGTTTAAACGTAAATAAAAATGAATGAGACATACTTCTTCTTTGTGAACCTTAGAGTCTCGTGACTTCGTGGCAACCATCTGAGTCACGATTTGCCACAAAGACACGGAGGCACAAAGGTATCACGAAGGTCTCACGAAGATCTATAACGGATAACGGAACGAAATGACAATCTATATCGATAACAAGCCATACGAAGTTAAGCCCGGCAAGAATTTGTTGGAGACATGTCTCACCCTTGGATTTGATCTCCCCTACTTTTGCTGGCATCCTGCGCTGGGTTCCGTTGGCGCTTGCCGTCAATGCGCAGTTAAAGCATTTAAAGATGAAGACGATAAGAAAGGGCGGCTCATCATGTCATGCATGGAGCCGGTAGCCGATAAACAACGCATTTCAATTCAGGACCCTGAAGCTCATGAATTTCGCGATCATATTATTGAGTGGCTGATGACGAATCATCCACACGATTGTGCTGTATGCGACGAAGGCGGCTCGTGCCACCTTCAGGACATGACTGTAATGACGGGTCACGCATATCGACGATATCAATTCAAAAAAAGGACCCACATCAATCAATACTTAGGTCCCTTTATCAACCATGAAATGAACCGGTGCATCCAGTGTTACCGTTGCGTCAGGTTTTATAAAGATTATGCCGGTGGGGATGATTTAGATGTTTTCGCGTCCCGAAGCAATGTATATTTTGGGAGACACGAGGAAGGCGCTCTCGAAAGTGAGTTTAGCGGAAATCTCACTGAGGTTTGTCCTACAGGTGTGTTCACTGATAAAACATTAAAGCATCACTATACTCGAAAATGGGACTTAACGACCGCGCCGTCCATTTGTCAACATTGCAGTCTCGGCTGCAACACGATAGCCGGAGAACGATATGGTGCTCTACGATCAATCACCAGCCGTTACAACGGTGAAGTGAACGGATATTTCATTTGCGACCGTGGTCGTTTTGGCTACGAATTTGTCAATGCTCCCACGCGGGTCCGTACTCCTCTCCTCAATAAGGAAGCGGTAAGCAAAGAAAAAATTATCGAGGACGCTACACACGTACTCAATACCTCGAGCGTCATTGGTATCGGTTCTTCCCGGGCATCGTTACAATCCAACTTTGCCTTACGCGAATTAGTCGGAAACGAAAATTTTTATAACGGTGTTTCAGATCAGGAAAATGCGCTCAATAACCTTGTCTATGATATTCTAAAAAATGGGCCAACGCGAACGCGGTCTCTTAAAGAGGTTGAGTCCGCAGATGCTATCCTGATTCTGGGCGAAGATTTAACAAACACAGCGCCCATGTTAGCATTAGCTGTTCGTCAGAGTTCCAGACAACAGCCTATGCACGAGCAAACGAGGGTGAGCATTCCTATATGGAACGACGCAGCTGTCCGGGAGCTCATGCAAGAGCAGAGAGGCCCGCTCTTTATTGCGACTGTGTGCCCCACAAAGTTAGACGCGATAGCAACAGAAACGTTCTATGCGGCTCCCGACGAAATTGCACGTCTTGGCTTTGCGATAGGAAACCTTCTTAATAATACCCTTCCAAGTGTGGAATCATTAAGTGACGCAACGATCGCGCTTGCCGAAAAAATTTCAAACGTGCTATCTGCCGCAAAACGGCCACTTATTATTTCAGGAACATCTTTGGGTTCGCCAGATGTAATTAAGGCTGCCGCTAATATTGCATGGGCGTTAACGGCTAAAAATTCCGAAACAGGAATCGTCCTCACGCTTCTTGAATGTAATTCTATGGGACTCACCATGGTTGGTAATCGATCACTGACCGGGGCTTTTGAGAGAGTAAAGAAGGGAGATGTAGACACTGTATTCATTCTCGAAAACGACCTTTATCAACACGGAAAAACATCAGATGTTAATGACTTTCTAACGTCATGCAAAAGTGTGATCGTATTGGATCATACCAATACGCCAACCGCGCAAGCAGCAACGCTCTTAATTCCTGCAGGGACTTTTGCAGAGTCTGACGGGATACACATAAACAACGAAGGGCGCGCACAACGTTTCTTTCAGGTGTACGAGCCAGGTGGTGACGTTCAGGAAAGCTGGAGATGGCTGAGAAACATTGGTGTAGCTACGGGAAATGTTAAGCTGAGCGCCTGGGAAAACTTTGAAGGCCTCACACACGGAATAGTAAATGAAATAACAGCATTAAAAAATATCGAAGAAGTTTCGCCACCCTCCGACTATCGCATTAATGGGCAGCGAATTCCTCGGGAGCCCCATCGCTTCAGCGGTCGCACCGCTATGCAGGCAAATGTAAATGTTAATGAACCAAAACCGCCGGTAGATACAGATTCATCGTTATCGTATACAATGGAGGGGTTCCATGGTCTTCCACCTTCTTCAATGATTCCCTTCTTTTGGTCTCCGGGATGGAATTCAGTTCAATCTATCAACAAATATCAGCAAGAGGTAGGCGGTCCGTTGCATGGGGGTGATCCTGGCATTAGACTTCTATTGGCAGATTCCAGTAAAAGACCCAATTATTTTACGTCCGTACCTGCCACCTTCAAGGCATCAGAAGGGCAACTGCTAATGGTATACCTGCATCATATTTTTGGCTCAGATGAATTAAGTCAGCATGCGCCCGGTATTGCAGAACGTTCGCCAAAAGCATACGTGTTGCTCAATACCGATGACGGCCAAAAATTCACGGTTATTGAAAATCAATCTCTGAGTTTTGAAATTGACGGTCAGCCATACAGTTTAGCTGTAAGGTTAAGTCCGGAAATGCCTCCCGGCGTTGCCGGGTTGCCCTATGGATTACACGGAATAGCAGTTTCTAATCTACCCGCCTTCGCCATTCTTAAAACAACTGCGTAATGGAAGAGTCAACCATAAACCATTTGTTAATTGTCATTGGGGTTCTCGGCGGACTCCTTATTGTTGCGCCGGGTCTCATCTGGCTCGAAAGAAGACTTCTGGCGCTATGGCAAGATCGGTATGGGCCCAATCGCGCCGGGCCGTTTGGTGTTTTGATCGTTCTTGCGGATACGATAAAACTTTTCTTCAAAGAAGATTGGATCCCACCGTTCGCTGACAAAGTCGTTTTTGTGATTGCGCCGGCGATCGTTATGGTCTCTGTCTTTTTAAGTTTCGTTATTGTTCCATTTGCTCCTGGGATAATTGTAGCAGACCTCAACATTGGAATCCTGTTCTTTCTCGCGATGTCGTCGATGGGCGCTTACAGCATTATACTTGGTGGCTGGGCGTCCAACAATAAGTATTCGCTATTGGGCGCTATGCGTGGTGCGGCTCAAATGATTTCCTACGAGGTATTCATGGGACTTGCACTCATGGGCACCGTACTATTAACAGGTTCCTTCAGCTTACACGATATCGTCGAAGCACAGCGGGATATGTGGTACGTTGTGCCGCAATTCGTCGGCTTCGTGATTTTCTTTATTGCAGGAGTAGCTGAAACGCATCGGCTACCCTTTGATATTCCTGAAGCCGAAAGCGAGCTGGTAGCTGGATTTCACTCCGAGTATTCCGGGATGAAGTTTGGAATGTTTTTCGTCGGCGAATACCTAGGCATAACGTTAATCTCAGCAGTTACAGTTTGTTTGTTTTTCGGAGGATGGCTTGGGCCTGATTTTCTTCCACCCTTGGTATGGTTCGTCCTAAAGACCTTTGCATTTATCGCATTGTTCATTTTGCTGCGAGCGTCATTACCAAGACCACGGTACGATCAGCTGATGGAGTTCGGATGGAAAATATTGCTCCCCCTGACATTGATCAACTTGATGGTAACGGCTGGGGTAGTACTGGCATTGAAAGATTAAAAGGAAATTAAGGGTTGAAGATTGGAAGATTGGAAAATTGGAAGATTGCTAAATAAATAAAAACTATGTTCAGCATTGTGCGAAGTATGTGGATCACGTTTATGCACATGTTTCATAAACGTGAAACCGTTCAATATCCCGAGCAAAAAAATAAACTCACAACACGATGGCGCGGCAGAATCGTGTTGACCCGCGATCCCGATAAGGGAGAGCGATGCGTGGGCTGTTATTTGTGCGCAGCTGCCTGTCCGGTGGATTGCATTTCTCTGCAGGCAACTGAGGATGAAAATGGAAGACGGTATCCTGAATTTTTCCGGATCAATTTTTCACGGTGCATCTTCTGCGGCTACTGTGAAGAAGCCTGCCCGACTTACGCGATACAATTAATACCTGATTTCGAAATGGCTGAGTATAACCGTCAAAATCTGGTATATGAAAAAGAGGACTTGTTGATTGATGGTGAGGGAAAATATCAGGGGTACAACTATTATAAAGTCGCAGGGCTCGCGATTGGGGGAAAAGGTAAAGGAGAAGCGATCAATGAAGATCCTCCCGTCGACGTAAAGAGTTTATTACCGTGATTTACTTGGGACCGTTATCCGTTAATCGCTATCCGGTCCGGACGGTGATGACATTACGGATTCTGACAATAACATCGAATGACGGATAACGGGTAACGATAAGGAATAACTTATATGCAACTAACATTTTACATCGCTTCCGCCATCGCAGTACTCGCCACAGTCATGGTAATTACGCGTCATAACCTTATTCATGCGTTGTTATACCTGGTCGTGTCTTTCATTGCAGTCGCTGTGATATTTTATATTCTAGGCGCCCCTTTTATGGCAGCACTTGAAATGATCATCTATGCAGGTGCCATAGTCGTGCTTATAATTTTCGTGATCATGATGCTCAATCTTAAAGAAGAAGCCGTTGAACAGGAGCGCCGGTGGCTGGGACCTAAAATTTTTATTGGGCCCTTTATTCTCTCCATCATTTTGTTGGGAGAATTAGTCTACATAATAACGGCGGGTACTGCCGCCTCATCTGATTATCAGGCGGTGGATG
>DASQTN010000622.1:0-2690 GCA_035641895.1 Chryseolinea sp.
GGAAGTTCTACGAATTATTCTTTCAAATTTTTAACGAAGGAGATATTATCGAAGGCGGCTTAGAGGATTTGCGTAAAACTGCGGGATCGATTTTATCGCTTGGCATTCAATGCACCGTAAGCGAGGAGCGGCTTCAAAAGGCGATCAGTTCTGCAAAAGGTATAAATCGCCTGCCTGAAAACATTACCGCATCCATCCCTCTTTGGAGAGATGGAAATGTGAACCTTCTCGTCCTGGATTCAATCAATAGCGCAGATATTCCTGTCACTGAAGATGCATTCGTAAAAAGTATAGTAGGATCGCATAAACCCTCCCTTATGTCTTCCGATTTGAAAAGCATTTTCAATGTACGACTCGACAGGAAAGGAACAGCCTTGATTTTGTCCGCATTGAATGGCGACACCGGCAACGTTGCTGGCGTTCTGTATGACCTTAAGTATAATGCTATCCGGCCGGCTGTGGATCTCAGGATCTGGGCCGATCTGGGAAGGTGTTATGAAAGCATTTCTCATCAACTGGATGTGAAAGCTGAATTTAGTTATGCAGGCTTCAACTTTTCCTTCGGTGCTGAGTTTGAATGGGCTACCAGGAAACTGGAGGAAGAAGGAAATCTTAAAATCGAAGTGCTAAGCCAAGTAGAGGATGCAGAAGCAAAGAAGGCAATTGATGAATTGGTAAAGGAATTCAAGGAGAGTATCCTGAGGGAAATGTTCCGGCCTTACGTAAATCCTCAAACCATCAGTTCGATGATTCCTGGTCAAAAGGTGCCGGCAATCGGAGTCACCTACAAATTTATGAAAGAGAATATCTTCCATAAAAAAATCATCGATGTTGATTACAGGGAAAGATCGGCAGTGACGAGGACTCATAACCCTCAGTCTCATTTGTGGGTGTTGGGCAAGCAGATCGCCGAAAACAGAGATAAATATATTCAAAGAGTCGTCTTCAGTGACCTTTGGAGAGAACAATCACTCTCTATCAGCCTCGTCCACGACTTTGATGATCCAAACCTCGATCTTCTGAGTGCTGAAGTCCTTGTATGGCGAAGCAAGGATGGAATTGAGACTGGCAATCGTGAAGGCAGGTTTGCTATTCCGGTTTTGGCAGATCCTTTAAAACACGTCACCTTTTTCAAAGGAAGCAACGAAAAGGCAAATCTCGCCTGGCTCTACGATTTTGACGAGCCGATTGGATATTTCCACCAGATCAGATTTCAATTCAGTGGTAATATTGACAACATCAGCAGTCCATCAGAAATTATCACCGAGCCGGTTTTAAGCACCAACGAAAACCTTATTATTTTTCCAAACACCTATACTTTCTTCAAAAGCATTGAAGTCCGGGAAGGAAATATTTCTTTCGAGGAGTTCAAAAATGTAGATATCTCATTAAAGTTGAAGAACGACGAAGGAAATATTTTGGGCGCTGAAGTGATCACATTGACCAGTGAAAAAAAGAATGAAGTTTGGAAAGTAAGGGGAAAAGACAAAAAGAACCTGTTTATAGAAATTTCCAAAGAGTATCATTATAACGATGAACGGCCTTCATTAAAAACCGAGCCTGTATTTCTGCAAGATGACGAGGTAATTGTGAATAAACCGTTTCAGAAATCATTGTTAAAGCTTATACCGGTAGTCGCTGGAAAAAATGAAGCTGTCAAGGAAATTCTTCTGGAGATCAAAATAGTTTCACCTGCACTCGAGGAACCTGTAAGACAATTAAACAGAATAGCCGGTCCCAATTTCATTCCCGCAGAAATTGAGATAAAACTGCATTCCGATCGCGATACAATTTCATATGAGGCAAAAGCGATTACCATAGACGGAAAAATATTAAAAATCAATAATGGCCTTATTGCAAGCAATGCACTGATTCTCGATCTGAACAGAACACTGATAAACGAGGTCCTTTTTGTTTGGCAGGGGAAAAGCCCTGAAGAATTGGGATTAAAAAGCTTGAAGGTAGAGCTGCGAAAAGCGAGTAATCCAACGGAAGAGCTGGAGGCAATTGAATTTACGGGAGACGTTGTGCCAACACCTGTGACCAAGCTTTTTTCGGTCGACGACATCATCGAATGGCGGATATTGAAACGTTTTGAAAATAACTTTAAGGAAAGAACCGATTTCAGACCTGTTGTGGACAGCAAAGTATTGGTGGTCGCAGAATGAGTGAGCCAAGATCTTAAGTCAAGCTATTAGTGTCCTGGGAAACCTGGAAAACATGAACACAGAATATGGAACACCGAGCAAAGAATGATGAACTGCCTGTTTTGATGTTTGCATTCCGATCTCAATTCTATGCGTCTGAATCTTGGTTCGTTCGCGATTTTAGAGATAGCGGAATTCGAAATTCGGTGTTCCTTGTTCGTTATTCAGTGTTCATTGTCGGTGTCTTGTCCTGAAATAGGTCGACAGGGTTAACATAAAGTTCGCGGTTTACTGCCAAGAAAACTCAAAAATCAAATTTGTTATGAATAAGTATACCATTCTCGTGGGCGGCTACGACTATTCCAATGGAGGAGCGAACTTCTCCTTTATTGCAGACAGAAGAAGATTGCACCTGCTTAGAAATAATCCTCAATGGCAAAATAATGCGGAGGTGATTTTCATTCGATTTGATGTAAAGGCAGGGAAAATCGAAAGGAATATCTTTAACGGATCATCACGCGTATGGCAAGAGGAGTCCTCGGC
>DASQTN010000623.1:0-5604 GCA_035641895.1 Chryseolinea sp.
TGTCGTTTCTGCTAATAATCAGCAGTATTATGTGCCTTATTTGGTTAATACCGAAAGCAACTTCACCGTTCCCAATCTTGCGCCAGGTACTAGGTACAATGTTACCGCGCAGGCACAAGACGCTGCCGGGAACACTTCGGAGCCAGCGTTGATTTTCGTGACCACCCTTCCTGCTGAACGTCCGTTGATCAGATTGGTATTGAACGACGACTATGGCACTACGGCTGTGCAGAATTACGGGTCACTGACCAGCTCATTCGTCAGATCGCAGCCTAGTCCATCTAGTAGTGATCTTCCAGTTGGCAACATCTTATTGCCTGAATCATTTCGTTGGGGCACAACGCCCGGCAACTACTATGTGGAAAGCACGGGCATTATTGATGGGTTAAAAAATTTATCTTCCTTTACGCTTGTCGGCTGGGTGAACAACAACTCGACAACTACGGGAAGTGGTGGGAATAGGATTATATCGTGGATAAACAATGGCGGAGATGGTGTTGATCTGGTGTATCAAAGCGATGGAAGTCTTCGCCTAGGCGTCGATGGCTGGCCCGATACCTCGCCGGCCTTCAGTTCTCCAGGTAAAGTAAGAACCACAGATGATGGTGCTGAATATACCAGCAATTGGACATTTTTCGCAGTCACCTATCAGTCCAACGGCCAAGTACAGTTTTATTTTGGTAACAATTTTGCTGCTGCCGCCCTTGATGTGACTAGAACATATACAGGGCGTGGCAATGTCGGAAGTAACATTGGCCGGCTTGCGCTCGGTAACTTCAATTCAGCAACCCGAAACCCAAATACTTATAATCGGATGTTCAGAGGGTTTATGGCCGACATTCAAATTTACGGTTCGGTGCTAAGCCTCCCTGATATTTTGCGGGTTCAAGGTCGTACGGCAAGCGAAAGCTATGCTGCTCGTTCGAACACGGCCGCAAGATCTGCAGCACTGGTCGTTGAAGAGGAATCGGAATTAAAGGATGAACTGTATCAGAATTATCCTAATCCTTACTCTGATGAAACCGTAATCGGAATTTCAGTGCGACAGTCCGTACAAGTAGCCAGATTAATGCTTATGGATTTGAACGGCCGGGAACTTAAAAACATAGAAGTATCTGAGCGGGGCAAAACGAGTGTAACAGTAAACGGCGGTGATCTAAATGCAGGCATGTACTTCTACCGCCTAATGACAGATGGAAAAATTGCCGATACAAAGCGGATGGTGTTGACAAAGTAATTATTGGCGACGGCCAAGGCATGTATTTTTCAAATTCAATTTTCACCGCTGAGAAGCTTCACTTCGTTCGCTGTGCAAAATGTATTTTCTAAAATCCAAACGAGCGGCGGTCCCGTAGGAACTGATGTTGGTAGAAAAGAAATTAACCTGAGAACAAATCTGTCATGCAGGAATATTTTGTTGAACAAAAAATTATATTTCGTCTCCGACGAAACTTTGCTGAATGCTGCTACCAACGTTGATACGGATGGGCAAATTGAAATTTTCACCGCGGAGACGTGCGGAACGCTTCCGCCCTAATATGAAATGTATTCTTAATAGAAAGTTAACCGAATCGCTATCTGGTAAAGAATCAATTTTGTGCGGTGCAGAAAGAGAGTTGCCAGTCCAGTAAGCTTTTCTTTAGAGCAAAGCTTCGTTCAAACACAACCGTATTATAAATGTTCATCGATTGATTAAACAATAATAGTGCTTCGTTATTAAAATTGGGATCCCTGAAATACTCATGACTTGTCGAAAGGTATTCATCAATTGTTTTTCTTTCGGAATCATTAATGAAAGAAGCAGCTGTGGGGCTGTTATATAAATCTCGAAGTCGGTCCTTAATCTCCATTTCCGTATTTTTTACTTTTGTCAGTATTATTTTAATATCGGTTACTGGCAAATTATTATGATAGATAGGACTTATGTCCTCCATTATTTGATTGTATCGTTTGACATCTCCTTCTGAGCTCTCAGTGACTTGGAACATTTCGCTGTAGCGTTCGCGAAGACGTTCCTCCTGGCCAACTTTTTTAGCGGAGTTGAAAAAAAAACCAATCAAGGCTGTGTCGACTGCGATCAATTGCTTTTCAGTTTTTGACAATTCTTCCTGAAGTTGAGCAATCAATAATGCGGCATCCCGTCTTTTATATTTTTTCCCGTCGAACTCAAAGGTTTTAACGGGTATGTCACCCAGGCGAATCGAATCGAGATTTTGAATATCACTCTTCAAGCCTTCGATAACAAATGGAAGATTTAAGTTTTCGTCGTTTAAGAGCGTATCAAGATTGTCGTTATGCGATGACTCCGCCAAATTTTTCAAGTTGACCGAACTGATATTACGAAAATTGAAAAACCCTTTGTAGGCCTTATTCAATTCATACTTTTCAACGTCACCGGAAAAAAGATTCAAAAAAGAAGGAAGATCAAGCGTCGTTGGATTGCTTTCAAACTTTACATCGCGGTATACTCTTTCCGTGATCTGTTTTTGCAGTGCTTCAGCATTTCGAAAGATGGTCCAGGCAGGTGCAGTCATAGCCTCGGTCTTGATATTAAGTCGTTTAAGGTGTGCTTCCCGATCTTCGGTGCTCGGATGTGAGGCCCACTGATCTTTAATTACCAACCGCGCCTTGTTAAATCTTGCAAATGAATTAGCAGTTACCTGAGGCAATCCGTTCTCGATAGAAATATTTTGATCGTTTGCAAATTGCCGCATCACGGCGGAATGGTGCGGATACAAGTTGTCTGGCTTAAGATTTTGTTTGGCCCAACTTTCATAATATCCGAATAACTGATTGTAAGCAGTGTTAGCAACATCCAAACGCCTCAATGAAGTTACCAGGTGATCGGAGCCACTCACATAAGCGGAGACTGCGTCCGCGTGAAACTCCATCTGACGCGAGAGGGCCATATAACTCTTATTTACTACTGAATATACCCTTTGCAAAACCCATTGAATGCCCATCGCAATCTTTATAGTAATGTTGGCAAAAAAGGCAAAATATCCGCTGATGTTAGCCCAACTCTCTAATGTTCTTGCATAACTATCATTGTCGTACAACATGTTGTATATGATCTGATTTACGTTGTATACATAACTACCCAGTTTCATACTTCGTTGAGAAAAATGACCGAACTCATGGGCCAGGATCGCTTTGAATTCACTCAGATTCACAGAATTTACCAACCCCAATCCAATTTGAAGGTTTTTGCGAATAGGTAAGAACATGCTCCAGAAGCTGGAGTCATAGAATACAGATGCATTCACGTCAGATGAAACGTAAATTTTTTTGGGAAAGTGCGATTGAGTTTCCTTCGTCAACGTTCGAACAAATGCAAACAACTCCGGTTGATCAGCCTCAGTAATTTCTGTCAGGTGAGAACGATCGACTTTGTTTTGTTTAAACAAAAATTTAAGCAGAAAGAAGATAACCATTAGGCCAAGACCTATGATTCCGATTCCAATCATCAATGTAATAAGCTTTGGAAAGTTCACAACCAGCAAAAATCCACCAATGCCGCAAAGAATAGCCAAGCTAATAGCTGCTGCCATAAGCACCAGGTAAACGACGATAAAAAAAACAATTGCAAATAAAACTTTTGAGACCTCCTGTTTAAAGGCGGATGAAGGTTGCAAAATGGTTTCATCCACTCCCTGGGGGGTGATGGGATAAGTAATTTGCACGGCTGGCATAACTAAGTCTAGCGTTTGGTTATAGGTAACTTTGGTTTGCGGAGGAGTCTTAGACTATTCTTTAATAAAAATTTGTAGCGAGAGGTAAACTCTTGAACAGGTAAATTTTTAAGGTTTTTTTAAAATAGTAATAGGAAAATGCAAGCTTTTTTCTCCTCGCCACAAAATCGGCAATTCAAAGTAGCCATTCGTTATATTGGCTTATGAAATTTATAGCGTTGGTGACCTGCGGGATAAAATATATACTGATAAGTCTGTTTCTGCTCGCCACGGTCATGACTTTCGCGACCGGTAATACGATTGATTCCACTAAAAAAGAATTGTTAACTCAGCTCATCAAACAGAATGATGATTACATCCCCAAGGCGCTGAGCCGGCAACTAACAGCGGAAAACAGCCGCTACATTGGTGCTGTGTATGATGCCGATAGTATTGTATCACCAATAGGCACCGCGGGCCTTATTCAAACCCTGATGTGTAGTTACGTTTCACGCGATTCTAAATTTTATAAGTCTAAGGAATTACTTTACAGAATGACATTGGCCGGTAGAGCACTATTGAACTTTCAACATGACGATGGCACTATTGATCTTTTATCCACGAACTTTCATTCAACGCCAGATCTTGGTTTCACCATTTATCCGTTGGCCCTCTCCTATTCGATCTTGTTACAGTATAAGCACCTGAACTACCAGGACCTTCCAGCTATGCTAAAAGAATATATGCTGAAAGCTGGGAATGCCCTGTCAGTCGGCGGGATCCACACACCAAATCACCGTTGGGTCGTATCCGGTGCACTTGCCTGGCTTAATAGTTTTTTTCCCAATCCTGAGTATCGGAAAAGAGTTGAACAATGGCTTGCAGAGAGAATTGATCTTGACCCGGATGGTCAGTATCATGAACGTAGTACGGCAATTTATACTCCGATAACCAATCGAACTTTGCTAGACGTTGCAAAAAAAATGAAGGTTGATTCTCTTTATGATGTGGTTCGCAAAAATCTAAACATGACGTTTTATTTTGTTCATTCCAACGGTGAAATCGCTACCGAGTCTTCTAACCGGCAAGACAAGTATGTAAGGACGAACATGGCACCGTATTACCTTGCCTACAACTACATGGCTCATCACGATAAAAATGGTCGCTATTCGGGAATGGTAAATTATATTCACAAAAGCGTTAACATTGATCAGCTTGGGTATATGCTTCCGCATTTTCTAGAGGATCCAACGTTGTTGCAAAATCTTCCTGAACCTGTTTCGATTCCAACAAACTATCACAAGTATTTTGAGTATTCAGATGTGGTAAGAATACGGGAAGGTAATGTTGACATGTCGATTATCATTAACAATCCGTCCTTCTTTACCTATTTCAAAGGTAACGCAGCATTAGAGTCGGTGCGATTATCGTCATCCTTCTTTGGTAAGGGTCAGTTTGAAAGTACTGGAATTGAAAAGGAAGGTGATAGTTATATCCTCTCGTCAATTATTACGGGGCGATATTTTCAACCGCTTCCAAAAGAAAAGATACCGGTTAATGCTGAGACGTGGCAGAATATTCCAAGAACTGAACGCGAGGTGTCCGAAGTTCAAACGCTTTATACAAAGATCTACATTACACCTGAGGGCAATGGAAAGGCGAAAATAAAAGTAATCGTGGACGGTCCCGAGAATTTGCCCGTTGCGTTAGAACTTGGCTTTCGTTCTGGCGGCAGGTTGGAAAATGTGATCTCGAAGCCAGGCTTTAAAGATGTATACCTGATAGAACCCGGCAGTTTTGCTACATGCCAAAACGGCGATGACAAGATAAAGGTCGGGCCTGGAACTGGGGCTCACAAATGGACGCAGCTTAGAGGCGCATTGCCGAAGGTTCAAGGCGAATGCCTATACTTCACAAACTATGCACCCTGCGA
>DASQTN010000624.1:0-16889 GCA_035641895.1 Chryseolinea sp.
TCGATAACTTTTATTTAATACCTGAAGGTGGAAGTAACTTGTTAGCGGTAAAAGGCGTGCGTGAATTTGCTGCGAAATTGAATATTCCTTTCGAATATTTATGTTGCGCCGTCGGCACCGGTGGAACTTTAACTGGCCTCATAGAGGGACTTTCAGCGGAAAAAAAAATTCTTGGTTTTCCTACGCTGAAAGGAGCTGAGTTCTTAACTGAAGAAATAAAAAAACTCAGCGAACGGAGTAAACATCTTTCAAACTGGGAGCTTGTACATGACTATCATTTCGGTGGTTATGCAAAATCTACACCTCAGCTGATGCAATTCATTGAACGATTTAAAACTATTCATGATATTCCATTAGAATTCGTATACACCGGCAAGATGATGGCGGGTATCTACCATTTGATTTCGTCCGGATATTTTTCCCCCGGTTCGACAATTCTGGCAATTCATACAGGGGGGCTTCAGTTCGGTGGTTGAAGTTATTTTGGCAATGTTGTTTTCGCTGCTTGAAGATCAACCTCTTGAAATATTTCCCAGACAGCTCCGGAATGTTTTAACAGTGCAATTTTATTCGCGATGAAAGTAGCCTGATAATTTTTGCCGATAAATTCCTCCCAGGCTTTTTGGAAGTTAGGTTTTTTAAGATCCCTAAATGCCAGCGTCAAATGAGGGTGAAAAGGCAGCTCTTTATAGTTTGCGTTGAAGAGGTTTAATTGTCGTTTAAAGTATCGCGCCAGATTTTTTTGCAGTCTTTCAAGTTCAGCGGAAATTTCAACATTAATAAAAATAACGCGTGGCGGAAATGATGAAAAGCCATTGAGTTTAACAATAACAGATACATTTTCGCGCGCAAATGTTGTAAGGTGAGAAACTATTTCATCCTCATTCTTTTCCACCCATTTGAAGGGCATATGCAGCGTGATGTGAGGCGGTGAGTTGAGCGACGCCTTGCTGTTATACTTTGTTTTAAAATATACCTTTTGTTCAAATGCCTCCTCATAGATGGGCGAGGGCGGAACTATCGCCACAAAATAAAGCTTCTCCACTTTTTCTTTTTTCGATGCCTTTCCCAGCTTCATATTCCCTTAAAGATACGCCTTACCCCCGATCTATTGCCAGTAAATTTATGTTTGTGGCGACATACTCGAAATTTTTGCAGTCATTTCTTTTATCCTTTCTATTTTTACGCTGCAAAAATTCATTAAACACATGAACTACCGAATTGAGAAAGACACCATGGGTGAAGTGCAGGTACCTTCCGATAAATATTGGGGTGCCCAAACTGAACGTTCACGAAATAATTTTAAAATAGGCCCCGAAGCGAGCATGCCTCGAGAAATTATTTACGCTTTTGCCTACCTGAAAAAGGCTGCCGCCCAGGCCAACCATGAATTGACCAACTTTCCCGCCGAGAAAAAATTATTGATTGAAAAAGTATGCGACGAAATTTTAGCAGGCAAATTAAATGGCGAGTTTCCCTTGGTCATCTGGCAAACCGGTTCGGGAACGCAAAGCAACATGAATGTGAATGAGGTGATTGCATATCGTGCCCACGTGTTAAATGGAGGCAAGTTGGAAGATGAAAAAAAAGTACTGCATCCTAATGATGATGTCAACAAATCACAATCATCGAATGATACTTTCCCGACGGCGATGCACATCGCCGCCTATAGTCAGGTAATGGAAATTACTTTACCTGGAATGAAGAAACTTAGAGAAACACTTGCGCTGAAATCAGCCGCATACAAAAACATCGTCAAGACCGGCCGAACACATTTTATGGATGCGACGCCGCTCACACTCGGCCAGGCATTTTCAGGGTTCGTGCAACAGCTGGATCAAAGCATCAGGGCAATTAACAACGCAATGGAAGTAGTGCGTGAATTAGCACTCGGCGGAACGGCGGTTGGTACAGGACTAAATGCACCAAGGGGCTATGATGTATTGGTCGCCAAAAAAATCGCGGAACTTACAGGTTATCCCTTCATTACTGCGCCTAATAAGTTTGAGGCTTTGTCGGCGCACGATGCAATGGTTGAACTTTCAGGCGCTTTAAAACGCTCCGCTGTGTCATTAATGAAAATTGGGAACGATATACGAATGCTAAGTTCAGGACCGCGATGCGGCATTGGAGAGATCATCATTCCTGATAATGAGCCTGGTTCCTCCATTATGCCTGGTAAAGTTAATCCGACTCAACCAGAAGCGCTCACGATGGTTTGTGCACAGATTATCGGTAATGATACCGCGGTTTCCATCGGTGGAGCAATGGGACACTTTGAATTAAATGTATTCAAACCCCTTATCGCTTACAACGTTCTTCAGTCTGCTCGCTTGTTGGGAGATGCTTGTGTTTCTTTCAACGATAAGTGTGCCGTAGGAATAGAACCTAATCACGAAGTGATCCAAAAGCATCTTGAAAATTCATTGATGCTTGTCACGGCTCTCAACACTCATATTGGTTATGAGAAGGCAGCAAAGATTGCCAAGACTGCTCACAAGGAAAACAAGACATTGCGCGAAGTGGCAGTCGAGCTTGGGTATCTGACCTCAGAACAATTTGATGAATGGGTGAGACCAGAGAAAATGGTGGGCAATCTGGACTAGTTGGGATATTAAGAAAATTTGTACCTTTAATTAAAATTTTTTAACCTACCAGAATGAAAAATAGTATCATAGTCTTCTTCTGCCTTGTGTTGCTCACGGTATCAACACAAAGTTTTGCACAGCTTTCTAAGAAAGAAAAGAAAGAATGGAAGAAAAAAGCAAAGGAGTATGCGAAAAATCCTTCGAACCTTAAGCAACTTACCGAGGACAAGCAAACCGCCGACAACACTGTTACTTCGCTGAATCAAAAGGTCGCTCAACTTCAGTCCTCGGCTACCGAAAAGGATTCTAAGATTGCTGAACTTGAAGATCAACTTTCTCAGGCTCGAGCACAACTATCAACAGCGAACGCTGAACTTACCGCATTGAAAGAAAATCCTTCCAACTCAATGGATTTTTCAAAAGGTGTAGTATTCAAGGTTCAGATAGGCGCGTTCAAGAATAAGAATTTGGCGAAATATTTTGAAAACAATCCAAATTTTGGAGGAGAAGCAAAGGATGCCGAACCACAAAAATTGACAATTGGGGTTTTCCGCGATTATTGGGAGGCGGATACCTTTAAAAAATATATGCGCGAAATGGGCGTTAAAGATGCATGGATTGTTCCCTATCAGGATGGTCAGAGGGTTGAAATCAAAGACGTGCTCGAAGGAGTGGTCGCTGATAAGCCCGCCCCTGAATCAAAATAAGGTCAGAACGACTTTTTATACAAAGCAGTGCGTAAGTGCTGCTTTCTTTGTTTATAAATGGCACGTGGGTTGTGTATAAGAACCTTATTTTTATAACATTTATGTAAGGATAATTTTATCGGATGACCAAACTAAAAGTTCTTCTGTTTGTCTTATTTTTATGCAATTCTTTATTGGCCCAGGTTAGAGTAAGCAAATTACAGCTTAAAGCAGGGGAGACTTATACGTTAGCAGAAACAGATATTTTGGTAGCCGATACGTTGGTTATGATGGATTCTTCCCGGATTATCTTAAACAAACTCAAGCCTGATAACTTTATTCGAGCTAAGGTCGCTATCATCGGAAGTTATTGTGTGATTGATGGCAAAGGTATTGCAGGTAAGCCTGGTAGACAGGGAAGAAATGGATTGTCTTATAATGCGCCTTGCCGGGATGGTTTGCCTGGGGGGCCTGGCAGCCGAGGACTAGATGGAAGGCCCGGCGTAAATCTTTTTCTGTATCTTGAACGACTCACCATACGAGGACCTCTTACTATTGATGTCTCAGGCGGAGATGGCGGTCAAGGAGGTGCCGGAGGAAGCGGCGGTGGAGGTAGCCCTGGAACACTACACTGTAATGGGGGAAATGGAGCAAATGGCGGAAATGGTGCGAATGGTGGAAATGGTGCGCAGAGCGGAAACCTTGTTTTGTCGAGTCCGAAAATCGAAACTATGAAACCTTGGGTCGGCACAAAAATATTGATTAAGACAAGAGGAGGAAATCCTGGAGAAGGCGGTAGGCCTGGATATCACGGCGGAGCTGGATTAGGCCCGCGGGGAAAAAATGGGAAGAACGGCGAACCTGGCGCAGAAGGAAAAAGTGGCGTTACCGGGGTTGATGGCAACGTAAAACTTGAAGCTAATTAACACATGGATAAAAGATGGTTATCGAAGGAACTGCCTCCGAAGGAGCAGATTACTGAGCTTTCGCAAGCCATCAATATCAATTCATATCTCGCGGCTATTCTGGTCCAACGTGGCATTACAGATTTTGCAAGTGCTCGAAATTTTTTCAGGCCAACATTAGATCAGCTGCACAGTCCTTTCTTAATGAAAGGAATGGAAAGCGCCGTAACGCGTTTAAAAAAAGCCATTGACTCGAAAGAAAAAATTCTCATCTATGGCGACTATGATGTGGATGGGACAACCTCGGTTGCGCTGGTTTACAGTTATCTAAGTAAATTCTATTCTAATTGTGAAATTTATATTCCGGATCGTTACGCTGAGGGATACGGTATTTCGCTGGCGGGTATTGAATATGCTGAACAATATAACTTCACATTAATTATTGCCCTTGATTGCGGAATTAAATCGACTGAGCTCGTTGCCTTGGCGACGCTAAAAGGAATCGACTTTATTATTTGTGATCACCATTTGCCTGACGACATCATCCCCAACGCTGTCGCTGTACTGGATCCCAAACAAGAAAATTGTGAATATCCATATCTTGAGTTAAGTGGCTGCGGAATAGGCTTCAAATTCATGCAGGGATATGCTCAAAAGCATCGGCATGAAGACGAAGTTTATGAATATTTGGATTTAGTAGCGGTAAGCATCGCCTCTGATATTGTTCCGATTACAGGGGAAAACAGAATCCTTGCTTATTACGGCCTGATAAAATTAAATGACGATCCAAGGCCTGGGTTAAAAGCTCTTAAAGATATCGCAGGCATAAAAAATGACCTTGACGTTTCTGGAATTGTTTTTACGCTTGGTCCGCGAATTAATGCAGCGGGAAGAGTAGCGCACGCTAGGGCAGCCGTTGACCTCCTCGTCTCTCAAACAGAACAAGATGCAAACGGACTTGCAGAAAAGCTGAACTTAAAAAATGAAATCCGCAAGCAGTTCGACTCCGATATCACCGGAGAAGCGTTAGCGATGATTGAAAGTAATGAAATACTTCGCACCGCCAAGTCAACGGTGCTCTTCAAAAATACATGGCATAAAGGTGTGATCGGAATCGTCGCAGCACGTTGCGTAGAAAAATATTATCGCCCCACAGTCATTCTCACGGAATCCAACAACAAAATAACTGGTTCGGCAAGGAGTGTAAGTGGTTTTGATTTATACGGCGCAATACTTGAATGCAGCGATCTGCTCGAAAAATTCGGTGGTCATAAATATGCTGCTGGCCTTACACTCGACATGACGAATCTTGAGTCATTTCAACAAAAATTTGAACAGGTAGTATCCGCCACTATCACAGAAGACATGCTGACGCCAGTATTGGGAATTGATCTGCCGCTTGATTTTGATGTTATTACTCCGAAGTTTTTGAACATCTTGAAACAAATGGCGCCATTCGGGCCTGAAAACCCACGGCCATTGTTTGAAGCAAATAATGTTTATGTGTTCAACTCGCTATCCAGTTTTAAAGACAAACATGTTCGATTTCTAGCGAAGCAAAACAATAACGAAAGCGTTTTTCATGTAGTTGGGTTTGACATGGCAGAACATTACGATCGTCTCTCGCGTGGTGATTATTTTAAAATGGCATTCACAATCGAAGAAAATACGTTCAATGGTTCGAATAGTATTCAACTGAGAATTAAAGACATTAAATTTTTTGAAGCATGATTTTGCGGGCTGAAAACTTGGTGAAGAAATATAAAACTCGAACCGTCGTCAATGACGTGTCCGTCCAAGTACAACAAGGCGAAATTGTTGGTTTGCTAGGCCCTAATGGGGCGGGTAAGACAACTTCGTTCTACATGATGGTGGGACTTATCAAGCCTAACGAGGGCAGGATCTTCTTAGATGATGAAGAAATAACGCCATTGCCAATGTATCAACGAGCACGTAAAGGTCTCGGATATTTGGCACAGGAAGCGTCTGTCTTCCGCAAGCTTACCGTTGAAGAAAATATTATGTCTGTCCTGGAGATGAGAGAATTTACTAAACAGCAACGCAAGGAAAAGGTAGATATGCTAATTGATGAATTTAGTTTACAAAAGGTTCGCAAAAATTTAGGCATGTCGTTGTCTGGTGGTGAAAGGCGCAGAACGGAAATTGCGCGTGCACTTGCTGTCAATCCAAACTTTGTATTATTGGATGAACCTTTTGCCGGGGTTGATCCCATTGCCGTCGAAGAAATTCAATCCATCGTTTCTCGTCTGAAAAAGAAAAACATCGGCATTTTAATCACTGATCATAATGTTGATGAAACGCTTTCAATCACCGACAGGGCATATTTAATGGTTGATGGAAAACTATTTAAAGCTGGAACGGCTGAAGAATTAGCCAGCGACCCGCAGGTTCGAAAGGTATATCTTGGTCAAAACTTTGAGTTGCGGAGGGCAAAAATTGTGCAACAGGAAGCCACAGACAATTGGTCCGACCCTTCTGAAGCCATTTGAAAAGTTAGCATACGATTACCGCCATCGCTATACTATAATCAAAGCAAAGTTTACTATTTTTGAAATTAAGGCAAGCTACTATGGGGCTGATTAATTCAATATTGACTTGGGTAATGCAAAAGCGCATCCATCAAATTGAACTGTTCATCAAATATCCTCATGAAGTCCAGGAAGAATTATTCAAAAAACTAATTCAGACAGCTAAGCACACCGAATTCGGAAAGCAGTTCGACTTTTCATCCATTCAGAATTATCAGCAATTCCAGGAGAGAATTCCCATTCATACCTACGAAAAAACGTTTCCGTATATTGACCGTCTGATGAAAGGCGAACAAAATATCCTGTGGCCTTCAGAAATAAAATGGTTTTCGAAATCCTCGGGGACAACCAATGCGCGAAGCAAATTCATTCCCGTATCGCAAGAGTCCTTAGACGATTGCCACTTTAAAGGTGGTAAAGATCTCTTATCCATCTATGTCAACAATTTTCCTGAGACTAAACTATTTGACGGAAAGGGGTTGGCAGTGGGAGGTAGTCATCAAATTAATGAGCTCGACCCTTCGGCCACTTCCTACTATGGTGATGTCTCTGCCGTCATCATGCAAAATTTGCCGCCATGGGCTCAGTTTATTCGTACTCCAAGCCTCGAAACGGCTCTGATGGGCAACTGGGAAGAAAAGATTGAAAAGCTGGCGCGCGAAACGATAAGAGAAAATGTAACGAATATCGCGGGGGTCCCAACCTGGACCGTGCTGCTTATACAGCGCGTGACGGACATGGCGATGAAAAAAAATATTCTCGAGGTGTGGCCGAACCTTGAGGTATTCTTTCATGGCGCGGTTGCTTTCGCCCCTTACCGTACCCTCTTTCAATCTATCATTCCTTCAGACAAAATGCGGTATTGGGAAACGTACAACGCCAGTGAAGGTTTTTTTGGAATTCAAGATCAGACAAATTCTGAGGCGCTATTGCTGATGCTCGATTATGGAATATTTTACGAGTTCATTCCAATGGAAGAAATTGAAAAGGAAAATCCCAAGGCTGTGCCCTTGAGCGAGGTCGAGCTTGATAAAAATTACGCCATGATAATTTCCACAAACTCTGGCTTATGGAGATATAACATTGGAGACACGATTAAATTCACCTCTAAATTTCCTTATCGCATTAAGATATCTGGTCGAACAAAACATTTCATGAACGCATTTGGAGAAGAAATAATTGTAGAGAATGCGGAAACAGCAATCACCAGAGCATGTGAGGTAACGGGTGCTGTAATCGATAATTTTACCGCAGCACCAGTCTATCTTAAAGAAGGGAAAAAAGGTCGGCACGAGTGGATCATTGAATTTAAGGTTCCGCCTACCGATCCCGACGAATTTACCCGTATACTAGATGACACACTGCGAGCGATTAACTCTGACTACGATGCAAAGCGAGCTCATAATCTTGCTTTAGTAGAGCCCAAAGTGCACAGCGCTGGTGAGGGAACATTCTATAACTGGATGAAGCGCAGAGGTAAACTTGGTGGCCAGCATAAAGTGCCCCGGTTAGCCAATTCGCGTGAATATGTTGATGAAATTTTAAAGATGATGGAAGAAGTATAAGCTGTTATTCTCCTCTTATACTCCTTAACCAGGATACAATACTCCACCGCGACGACTGCTCCGCAATTGTTCCAATTTCTGCAGCACGATTTACTTTTTCAACGGTGTAGAAAGCTGTTGGCAAAATCGCTTTCAACTTTAATAGAAGATCCTCCAGATCCTCACGTTGCAAAACCGTAAAAACAAGGTTTTCATGCCCATCAGGACCTTCGGCATTAACATGCGTATACCGCAACAGTTTCAGATTCAAGTATCCGAGAAGTTCGCTAATCTCTTTTCGCGTAATAATTCTTACGATCACCTTTCCATAAGCAATGCGTTCCTCTATTATCATTCCAACAAAAATTCCGGAAGCAAATCCCGCAGGGTATGCGACATAACAGATCCAATTATCAAGGTGCTCGAAAATTTGGCGGATAGCCATGAGCCAAATGAATGACTCAAAGAAACCTAACAAGGTCGCCGTCCACCGTCTTCCCCCCAACACGTAAATTATGCGGATCGTATTGATTGAAACGTCGCCGATACGAGCACAAAAAATGAGTAGGGGTAGCAGAATAAAGCTGAATACAGTTTCCGATATCCCCAATGTTTCAGTAAAGAAAGTTTCCATATGCACTACATCAATATTTATCCAAACAAATCCTGAAACACATCATGGAGTTGCCCGAACGACTTTACATTAATCGTAAATTTTTTAAAATCCACCGACTTATGACTGTACTTGGAGATGTAGATTTCACTAAACCCCAATTTTTCAGCCTCTGAAATTCTTAAATCAATTTTGTTCACCGCTCGCAATTCACCTCCCAAACCCACTTCAGCGGCAAAACACACTTTGTCAGAAATAGGAATTTCTTCTAAAGAAGAGATGATGGAAACGCATGCTGCCAGATCTATTGCCGGGTCTTCAACCCTAAGACCACCCGCAATATTTAAAAAAACGTCCTGCATGCCCAGCCTGAATCCACATCGCCTTTCCAACACAGCCAACAACATGTTGAGCCTTTTATGATCAAACCCGGTTGGTGTACGCTGCGGCGTCCCATAAGAAGTCGGGCTTACCAACGATTGAATTTCGATAAGCAGTGGCCGGTTTCCCTCAAGCGTTGTTCCAATTGTAACGCCGCTCAAAGGGCCGTCCTTTTGTGAAATCAAAATCTCCGATGGATTTGAAACTTCCCGCAACCCTGTGCCTATCATCTCATAGATTCCGATTTCAGAAGTCGACCCAAATCTATTCTTCGTGGTTCGAAGAATACGATACGATAAATGTCGGTCTCCTTCGAATTGAAGAACCGTATCCACCATATGTTCCAACACCTTTGGCCCGGCAAGCAGGCCGTCTTTTGTAATGTGACCTATCAGAAAAACCGGCGTATTGGTTTCCTTTGCAAATTTCATAAGTTCGCCAGTGCATTGACGTACTTGTCCTATGCTTCCGGGTGCGGAGTCCAATTGATTAGACTGCAAGGTTTGAATAGAGTCAACTACGACAACATTAGGCTGAATTTCCTCGATTGAGAGAAATATATTTTTTGTGTTGGTTTCAGTTAGTGTATAGAAATTCTTCGACGTTCTCTCAAGACGCTCTGCGCGCATCTTGATCTGCTGCTCACTTTCTTCACCGGAAATATATAATACCCGCATCGGATCTAACTGTAGGCCTATCTGTAGTAACAATGTAGATTTTCCGATGCCAGGTTCTCCGCCAATTAAAATTAAAGAGCCAGGTACAATCCCACCGCCGAGCACGCGATTCAATTCCGAATCAACGGCATTTATACGTACATCATCTGACGTTTCTATTTCGTGCAGGGGTTTGGCTTTAGCTGTTTTTGCACGGCCGGAGTCCTGACGCCATTCATTTTTGTTGTTTTCTTCCTTAGCCAGAACTTCCTCGACAAAAGTGTTCCAAGACCCGCAGGAGGGGCATTTTCCCAGCCATTTGGCCGATTCATAGCCACAGGATTGACAGAAAAATGAGGTTTTCGATTTTGCCAAGATTGAATAAGTTATTAGGTTACAATATTTAAAGGAAATCGATAAAGTTGCAGGAAATTTTTAACAACTTTTCAAATTACTAAACCTAAACGTTAACCAGTTGCATGAAATTACCGTTGCTGGTGCTGTCCTTATGCCTTACCATAAGTTCTGGACTCTCTCAAAATCTGCCCCCTATTAAATTTGGTGAGGTCTCGTTAGAAGAATTGAAGATGACGCGTTATGAGCGCGATTCTTCTGCGTCTGCGATCGTATTGTGTGATTTTGGTGAAACAGTTATTAACTATACTGAAGCTAAGGGATTTACCCTGACCTTTGAGAGGACTAAGCGCATAAAAATCCTTAAAAAGGAGGGTCTCGAATGGGCTGATTTTCAAATCCCGTTGTATTACGATGACTCAAATGATGAGAAAATCTCAAGCCTTAAGGCTGTCACGTACAATCTCGAAAATGGAAAAATAGTTGGCGTCAAGGTAAAAAGTGACGGGCTTTTCAAGGAGAAATTTGCGGATAACATTAACGTTGTGAAAGTGGCTTTGCCTAATGTAAAAGTCGGTTCTGTCATCGAAATCACCTATATCATCAATTCCGACTTTCTCATGAATTTTTGGGGTTGGGAATTTCAAGAAACCATTCCGATAATCTGGAGCGAGTACAGGGCGTCTATTCCTGAATTCTTCCATTACGATAAATTTATGCAGGGCTATATTCCGTTGCACATTACAGACGAAAAAGTTTGGAAACGTTTTATTACAATACCTAGGAAAGAACGGATAGGAAATGGATTTGCCATGGGACAAAACACATTTTCGATAGACCAAATTGACGTTGATGTAAAAAGGTTTAGGTGGGTCGCCAAAGACGTACCAGCATTCAAGCCGGAGCCGTTCATTACAACTTCTAAAGACTACATCTTGAAAATTAATTTTGAGTTAAACTACATACAATATCCCAACCAACCGATTGAACCGGTACTTGGCACTTGGGAAGAAATAAACAGGAAATATATCGACAGTGAAAATTTTGGAAAGGTGATTACCGGAAACATGTTTCTTACGAAAACTGTGGATGACATTACCAGGGGCATGACCTCGAACGAAAAAAAAATCGCAGCCATTGTTAATTATGTACGCGCAAATGTTTCCTGGAACGGGAATAGTAGTAAGGTGGTTGATGGATCATTGAGGAAAGTTCTGGATAACCGAAATGGATCTTCCGCCGAAATAAATTTTTTGGTCGCGTCAATGCTTGAAAAGGCTGATATCAAAGTGCACCCGGTGTTAATTAGCACTCGCGACCACGGCTTTGTAAGAGAAGCCATTCCGGTAACGACCCAATTCAATTATGTGATTTGTATGACAGAGTTAAACGGTAAACAGATTTTATTGGATGCAACTGACAACTTACTGCCGATCGGGCTCGTACCTGAACGATGTCTTAATGGAAATGGACTGGTGATTTCCGCCGAGGGTCATGCCTGGATCAAGTTAACGTCGCCGCAAAAGTCCAAGTCATATATGACCGTTGACCTTGCATTCAATTCCGAGTTGACCTTAAAGGGAAAGGTCTCTTTGGATCGGTCAGGTTACTCGGCCTACCGTGGCAGAAAAAATTACCGGTCCAAAGCTGAAAAAGACTATGTCAACGATCTCGTTAGTTCCCATGGTTGGGAAATAAGCAAAAGCGAATTCAAAAACGTCAAGGATATTGATCAGATCTTTACAGAGTCGCATGACGTCATCATTTATGATCATGTCGCAAGTTCGGGTGATGTGATTTTCCTAAACCCGTTCGTTACAACGGAGGGAGGCGAAAATCCATTTAAATCAGAAACGAGAGAATATCCCGTTGACTTTGGAAGTCCTTTCGAAAGAATTTACATCGCTAGGATCGTGATGCCTCCCGGGTACGCACCTGAGGAGTTGCCAAGTCCTGAGATTTTCCTTTTGCCTGAAGACGCGGGCCGATTTGTTTTTAACGTTGTTGTCAATGGCGGAGTCATCAACGTTACTAGTCGTTTACAAATCAATAAGAGTTTGTTTATTCAGGATGAGTACCCTGACTTGAGAAAATTTTTTGATCTAATGATTTCCAAACAAGCCGAGCAAGTTGTGTTAAAGAGAAAATAATTCTCCGTCATATTAAAAAGTAATCTGGGCAATTACCCTTCATTTTTGCTGATATTAACCTGTCCGTTCTTCCCTTCGAAAGTGTCCAAGATGCCCCGAGCGGCATCTCCAAGCATTTGGCCGATTCATAGCCACAGGATTGACAGAAAAACGATGTCTTTGATTTCGCCAATGTTGAGCGGGTTATCAGGTTACTATAATCAAACAAAAGCGATAAAGTTGCACGAAATTTTTAATAACTTTCAATACCAAACCGTAAACCTTAAACCCAGTTGTATGAAATCACCATTTCTAGGGCTAATCGTATGCCTTAGCCTTACCTCCGCCCTTGCTCAAAAATCTCCTATTAAATTCGGAGAAATCCCCTTAGAAGAGCTTAAAATGACCGTTTATGACAAGGACTCTTCTGCGGCTGCAGTAATCCTTACTGACTATGGCGAAGCTTATATAACGCCAAGTACGGCGATGCTAAATTTTGAGCGACATGTCCGAATCAAAATTTTAAAAAAAGAAGGCCTAAAATGGGCCGACTGCTCTATTCCTCTCCTTCGATCCGGCTCCGATGACGAAAGAGTATCTAAATTAAAAGCGGCGACTTATAACTTGGAAAATGGAAAGATGGTAGAGACTTCCATGTCAAAAGATGCTGTTTTCAAGGAGAAATTCAACAGGGACTACATGGTGCAAAAATTTTCATTGCCGAATGTAAAAGAAGGTTCGGTGATTGAATACTCGTACACCGTTACTTCAGGATTCTTCTGGAATTTCCCGAACTGGCAATTTCAATATGACATACCCGTCCGATGGAGTGAGTATTGGGCGATGTTCCCTGATTTTTTCTTTTTCGAGAAGTATATGCAGGGATATATTCCAACAACCTCATATGAGGTTAAGAATAAAAACACTAGTGGAATTGTTACCAATGGTCATCATTGGATCTCTGAACATGTTCCTGCTTTCAAAGCGGAACCATTTATGACAAGTGAAGATGATTATGTTTCTAAAATCAATCTTGCGTTGTCGCACGTTAATTTTCCGGGTCAGCCTGTAACCGAAATAATGGGAACTTGGAGCAAGCTCAACGCACAACTACTTGAGAGTGAAAACTTCGGTAAACTTGTTACAGGCTCAGGATTCCTAAAGAAAAAATCCGAGGAATTAACAGCGGGTTTAACAGATCCGCTGCAAAAAGTGACCGCGATCTTTAACTATGTACAAAAAACTTTCGAGTGGGACGGTACAAAGGATAAATACGCCGACAATCTTAAGCAGGTTGTTGAAAGCAAAAAGGGTACCGCAGCCGACATTAACATTTTACTCGCTTCGATGCTTGACAAAGTTGACGTCGCGTCAACCCTGGTGTTATTGAGTACCCGCGACCATGGATTTATCCGACACCAGTATCCCATGGAGAAACAGCTCAACTATGTTATTTGCATAGTTAAAGTAGGTGAGAAGGTGTTGTTCCTCGACGCGACCGAAAAATATTTACCTATGGGAATTTTACCTGAGCGTTGCTTAAATGGACAAGGGCTTGCAATTTCAAAAACCAATCATGGTTGGATAAATATCGAACCAAAAGCAAAAGCGCGCACCGTTGTAAATTCAGATATTTCCCTTAGCGAAGATGGAGCATTAAAGGGTAAAGTTAAATTTTCCCGTGAAGGATATGACGCGCATAAGCTTCGCGTTGAATATCTCAAAAAAGGTGAAAGCGACTACCTAACAGAATTTCTTGCTGACAAGAATTGGGAAATTAGCAAAACCGAATTCCAAAATATTAAAGAAATAGAAAACAATGCGCAGCAAATGCATGAGTTTTCAATAAATGACTACAGCACCCTGGCAGGTGATGTGATCTACCTCAATCCTTTTTTCACTGCACAAACAAAGGAGAATGTTTTCAAGGAACCGACACGAGAATATCCCGTAGATTTTGGTACCCCGATCGAAAGACTTTACATGGCTAAAATAAACATACCTGATGGATTTGTGGTCGACGAGTTGCCCAAATCTAAAGTTGTGGTATTGCCAAATAATGGCGCAAAATACTCTTACAATGTTACCCAAATGGGTAACACTTTAAATGTTGTTAGTATGATGCAAATCAACAAGAGTCTTTTCATTCAAACAGAGTATGAGCTACTTCGAGAATTTTACAATCAAATTGTCGAAAAGCAAGCCGAGCAAATTGTGTTGAAGAAAAAATCATGATATGAAAAAAGTTGCTTTTTTTTTGCTGGGCACATGCGTGTCGCTGATCGTAAGCGCTAAAGAAGATCCGGCTTATCCTGTTTCCAGTATTCCCGACGATTTGAAGACTGGTATGTATGCCGTCATTCGCGACCAAGAATTAAGGTTTGAAATAAACTCGGAAAAAAATGCGACTACCTATGTCCGGCTCGTGATAACCATTCTTAATTCAAATGCTGAAGATTATGCCGAAAACGTTTTGTTCTACGACAAGTTCGATGTTGTAAAATATTTCAAAGGCACTAGCTATGACGCTGCAGGGAAAGTCATTAAGAAGTTGAAGTCATCCGAGATATATGATCAAAGTGTTTTTGATGGGTTTACATTATACAGCGATAATCGCCTGAAAAAAGCAGACCTTTCCCATGGGACCTATCCCTACACCGTTGAATTTGAATATCAGATAGAACACAAGGCATTGTTTTTTATTCCTGATTTTGAGTTATACGAGGATGATGAAATTTCAATTCAAAAAACTAAATACGCACTTGTATACCCGGCTGCTTTAAAGCCCAGGTACAAATTATTCAAAATTCAAGAAGCCAAGGAAATTGCCGTCGATGATAAAAAGGGGCTTGAATGGACTTTTGAAAACATCAAACCCGAAAAGTTCGAGAAGTTAAGTCCTGATTTTAATCGCATTGTTCCGAATATAGCCGTTGCTCCGAATGCATTTGAGTTTGACAAATATGCGGGGCGAATGGATACCTGGGAAAATTATGCAAAGTGGATAATGCTGTTGAACAAAGATAGAAATGTGTTGCCGGAGCAAGCCAAGAAGCAAGTCCATCAGCTTACGAAGAACGCAAAAACCACAGAAGAAAAAGCACGCATCCTTTATGAATACCTTCAGAACAAAACTCGTTATGTCGGGATACAGTTAGGTATTGGGGGCTTCCAACCCTTTGAAGCTACCGTGGTCGATCAAACTGGTTATGGCGATTGTAAGGCCCTTTCAAATTACATGGTTACTCTGTTGAACGAGGTGGGCATTAAGGCATACTATACACTGATCAAGGCTGGTGCATATGCGGCGCCAATGGACATCACTTTTCCGAGTTCACAGTTCAACCACGTGATAGTAGCCGTCCCAAACCAGTCCGACACGCTTTGGCTTGAGTGTACAAGCCAGACAAATCCATTTGGTTATGTGGGTGATTTTACTGGCGATCGTTATGCTCTTATGATTACAGACAACGGCGGCAAAATTGTTAAAACACCGACTTACAATGCAAGCGACAATATACAGAGTCGCACGGGGGACGTTTTTGTGGATCAGACAGGAGATGCGAAAGCAAAAGTTAAGACGACCTTTCGTGGACTGCAATACGAAAACAATAATCTGAATGGTGTTCTCAACAATCAATATGACGAGCAAAAAAAATGGATTCAGCAAAATTTTAAGATTCCGGCATTTGATGTTTCCGGCTTTAGCATGATCAATAACAGGGACATCATACCGTCGGCTATTGTAAATGCAGATTTGATTATCAGGCGCCTGGCAACGGTTAGCGGTAAACGTCTGTTTTTAACACCGAATCTTTTAAATAAGTCTACCTACATTCCGGAAAAGATCGAGAATAGAAAAACAAATGTCGTCATCCGAACACCTTTTATTGATCTGGATACAATTCGATTTCATCTTCCTGAGGGGATCTACCCGGAATTCTTACCAGATCCATCAAAGATAAAATCTCGTTTTGGTGAATATGAGGCCATTTTTACCTTAGACCAAGGAAATCTTATTTATATCAGAAGGTTAAAAATGAACAAGGGCGAGTTTCCGCCAGAATCGTACAAGGAATTTTCAGAATTCTATAAAAGCATCAATAAATCTGACAACACAAAGATCGTGTTTCTAAGTAAGACTTGAGTTATTTAGAAATGGGTGCATTGCTTTCCTTAGCCATAACGTTATAAACTACTCGGTCGGCCAGCGAGGGTAACCATTTGTTCAACAATACAGCAAATTTACCTTGCGTGGTAAGTACCAGCGAGCGCTTGCGTTTCACAGTAGCCCTATAGATATGTCGGGCACACTCCTCCGCTGACATCATTTCTTCTTCGTTTCGCGGCGATTCGCCCTGCTTGCTACCATCTTTTGTAAGTGAACTCTTACGGATATTAGAAGTCGTAAAACCTGGGCAGGCAGTAAGGACGTGAACCCCACGTTTTAGAAACTCAGTGCGTAAAACTTCCAGGAATCCATT
>DASQTN010000625.1:0-6284 GCA_035641895.1 Chryseolinea sp.
ATACCCGGTGCTCTGCCGCCGCTGTTAGGATGGGTGGCCGCAACGGGGACCATATCCCACGAAGCGCTGATTATATTTGGTATTCAATTCATCTGGCAATTTCCGCACTTTTGGGCCATTGCATGGGTGTCAGATGACGACTATAAAAAGGCGGGATTTAAGCTCCTTCCTTCTGGCGGAGAGAAGGATTTAAACACTGCAATGCAAATCATGATCTATACGATGTTTTTGATTCCATTGGGATTGTTGCCCGCCACCTTTGGGATAACAGGTCTAAACTCAGCAATTGTAGTTACGGTTTGTGGTGTACTTTTCTTTGCGCAGACCTTTTCGCTGATGAGATCGGGTGACCGTAGGTCCGCGTTAAAAATTATGTTTGGATCATTTTTATATCTGCCTATTGTACAGATTGCATATTTGTTGGACAAAGTTTGAAAAGGAGGGAGGAAATAAATTATGGCAACTGAAATCAGAATTGTAGAAGAAGCTAAGAAGCCGCTATCGATGCATCCAAAAAAGTTTGCATTGTGGCTTTTTATTGTCACGGTCATCATGATTTTTGCGGCGCTTACAAGTGCATACATCGTTCGTCAGTCGGACGGGAATTGGGTGCTATTCGACTTGCCCAATCTGTTTCTAGTCACGACAGGTATTATTTTGCTTAGCAGCGGCACGATGCATTGGGCTTACCTTTCGGTTAAAAAAGATAATCTGGAATCCGCAAAACTGGCTATCGCTCTTACAACCATATTGGGAATAACTTTTCTTGTTGGTCAATACCTGGCGTGGGGACAATTAGTGACGAATAGTATCCATTTGGTAGGCAACCCATCGGGGTCGTTTGTCTATATTATCTCAGGATTACATGGACTGCACATTGTGGGTGGTCTGGTTTTTCTAATCGTTGTTTTCGTGTCAATTTTTCAACTTAAGATTCATTCTAAAAACCTGTTGCGGATAGAAATGTGCGCAACGTATTGGCATTTTTTGGGTGGACTTTGGCTATATTTGTTCGTGTTCTTACTCTTAAACAGATAAATTTCTAACGCATAAATAAGATTATGGCAAGCAGTTCGTCAGCAGTCGCTTCAGGCAAGAGTGTATGGGATGGCGGAGCCTCACCGATGGGTGCCAGTTATGGCAAACTCATGATGTGGTTCTTTTTGTTATCCGATGCATTTACTTTTTCAGCACTACTTATCACATATGGTCTGGTTCGTTCTTCACATAAGGCCTACTCAGGTGCGGTGGAGGATTTTGTTTTTTCTCAAAACTATTGGCCAATCCCTGAGAGGGTTTATGAGGCCGTTCCTTTTTTGCATGGCGTTGAAGCGCCGCTGGTATTTGTTGGTATCATGACTTTCATTTTGATCATGAGTAGTGTGACGATGGTGCTGGCCGTTGAAGCCGGACATCGAATGGACCGGAAAGCCGTTGAGAAATGGATGTTGTGGACGATCCTCGGCGGGATAGCTTTTTTATCTTGCCAGGCCTGGGAGTGGATGCACTTTATTCATGGCGCGGAAACAGGCGACGCTGTTGCAGAAGGTACTACCTTCTTCGGCGCTAACCTCGTACACAACCAATACGGCCCTCCGGATTTTGCGGCATTTTTCTTTTTTATCACGGGCTTCCACGGTTTCCACGTGTTCAGCGGTGTATGTCTGAATTTCTTAATTTATTATAATACCGTTACCGGAGTTTACCAACGCAGAGGACACTATGAGATGGTTGAAAAAGTTGGATTGTACTGGCACTTTGTAGATTTGGTTTGGGTGTTTGTATTTACATTCTTCTACCTGGTTTAATTTCAAATTGATATTCCTAATAGTAAATAAGTAGCACATGGATCATCTCGATGAAAATGCACATGTAACCGTTCTTCCTCCTAACAAGGAGAAGATTAAAAAACTTTGGACAGTAGCGGGGATACTAGGTCTCGTAACAGCTGTTGAATTCGTCATCGCTTTTACAATGCCTCACGGCCCGACAAAAACTTTTCTGTTTGTCGCGTTGACAATTGTGAAGGCTGGCTATATCGTGTTGGAGTTTATGCACTTGAAATATGAGGCGAAGATATTGTTCTGGTCGATTCTCATACCGATGATTTTTGTGGTGTGGATGCTGGTAGCTTTTGTTTACGAAGGCATGGCGATTTCTGTAGTGCGTTAAATTTATTTCCTCGCACAACAAAAGGCTTAGGTGAAAAGACTTAAGCCTTTTTTTTTAAGGACCGAGCAAACGTAGCTATGAAAAAACCGATTCTCCTTTTTCTTGCATTACTATTTCCTGCTTGCGTTTTTGTTTTTCTGAAGTTTTTCGGAAAGAATGAATTTTCAGTGCCGCCCCTGTATTCAGAGACTTATCCTGGTGCAATGGAGGAGTGCGGAATGACTGTAACACTTCCCTATCATATTCCTGAAAATTTGAAAGCTTCATTTTTCACGGAGCAAGATAGCTTGGTGCTCATTCATTTTGGTGAATTGCAAACGGATTCGAAAAAGCAATTGGAGCGAGTCTCAAATGAATTTGAGAAAGGGGTTAAATTGCAGGCTATACATACCTCCGATTCTACGTTGAATATGAAAAAGTGTGTTTTTTTTCTGGAGCACCAATACGATCTGGTCCTACTGGATCGTGCCGGCTTAATTCGAGGTCAGTATATTTCGAATGATCGTGAAGAGATGGATCGCTTGCTGACGGAATTAGCGATACTGCTAAAAAAATATTAGATGGAAGAAAGCTCGATTAAGATAGGTACAACGAAGGATCCCGCATATAAATGGGTCGTTATCATTTCTATCATCATTCCTGTGGCCATTGCCATTCTTTTTAAAGTTCAGATCAAAGGATATGATTTTTCGTTTTTGCCCCCGATTTATGCCACCATTAATGGAATTACTGCTGTGCTACTAATTGTCGGAGTGGTCGCAATAAAAAACCAAAGACGAAGCCTGCACGAAACACTCATGAAAATTTGTATGGGGCTATCGGCGTTGTTTTTAACCATGTACGTTGCTTACCATATGACGAGTGAACCAACATCCTATGGTGGAACAGGCTGGACAAAAAACCTTTATTTTTTTATTTTAATTACGCACATTTTGATGTCGGTTGGTGTTATTCCCTTAGTTCTTTTTACGTTCTTACGTGCCTGGAGGAAAGACTTCCAACGTCACAGAAAATTGGCTAAAATCGCATTTCCTATTTGGCTATACGTTGCTGTAACGGGTGTGATTGTTTATTTAATGATCAGTCCCTACTACACATAAAAGGAGACATCTATGAAACGAGGATTTGTGTTTATTCTACTATTGCTGATCACCTCAGCCAAAAGTGGTTTGGCCCAGTGCGCCATGTGCAGGTCTACGCTCGAAAATAATTATTCAAACGGAGATCCAGGAATTGCAGCAGGTATTAACACGGGAATTTTATACCTTCTCAGCATGCCATACCTCGCCATCATCATCATCGGTTATCTGTGGTATAAATCAAGCAAGAATGCAAGCAAAAAATTATCAGACAGCGTTGCTGCTCGGTAAGTACCCACGGTGCCATACCGGAGACATCTTTACTTATCCGCTTAGTCGCATCTCCAAGTTCAATGTCATGAACAAATCTTGTCCGCATTGTGGAGTTCTTCTCGAACCCGAACCGGGTTTTTATCAGGGCGCGATGTATGTGGGTTATGGCTTTACAATTGCTTTTCTCCTGCTCATCGGTGGCTTGTTGTATGTTCTTGGTAATCCACCGGATTGGGTTTACATAACTATGACAATTGCTGTGATGGTGTTGTTTGCTCCCTTAAATTATAGATACTCTCGCATCCTTTATCTCTATTTCTTTGGAGGGATCAAATTCAATCCCCATCTGTCGCAACCAAAGTAATTCCTTAACTTTAACAATCATCAATTTGTGATTGGCAGTTGAATTCGAGAAAATTAGCCCTTGTATTTTTTATTCTATTTGCCGCTGGGGTGGTGGCGGCATACTACTCGGGCCTGCCGGTTCCTCCCCAACGTATCGCTTTGGATGTTTCAAAAAATCTGGACCGTGAGTTACAAAGGCTAGACGAGCAAGCCGCCGTTGTATTGTCCCATTTGGAAGAGGAAAACCGCTCGTTACCATTACCGTCCGGGACATATTCTTTTTTTTTATTTGAATCATCGCGTCTGTTGGAATGGTCTAGCAATGATTTTGTGCCATCGGCGGCTTCGGTGGCGGAGACATTTTCATTAAAACTTCTAAAGGCGGGTAATGGAAATTATCTGGCAAAAAAATGGAAACTAAAGGATGCGCGTTTCTTGATCGGCGTAGTGCCACTAATACGGAATTACTCGATTACAAATGATTACTTAAAGACGGCTTGGAACGAGCGCGTTTTTCCATCTTCAAATTTTGATATTCTTGAACCCGATGCAAATCTGGGACTTCCTGTATGTGTTCACGAGGAATGTGTTTTCCGAATTAGCTTTTTACAAAACGAACTTCCCATACACCAGAAGACAAAAGCCACTGCCTTAATATTGATTTCATTGTCAATTATTGTGGCGATCGTGTTAGCTTATCGATTTGTAAAAAAAATTCCATCCCCCGAACTCCAATTGTTAGCCCTTTATGTTGTCTTTGGAGTGCTGCGTTACGGCATGGTCACGTTTAATTTTCCGGCTGACTTCGTTACTTCAGATCTCTTCAATCCACAAGTTTTTGCATCGTCCAGTCTTAATGCCTCACTGGGTGATCTTATCCTAAACGAGGTTGTACTGTTGCTTTTATGCATACAACTCTTTAGAAACTACAGATCCTTCGACAGCCTTAAGTTTCTGTATGGCGAGAATGTGTGGTCGTGGGTGCTTTCGGTTGTTTCCGCATTGTGCGTCTTATACGCGACGTTGTTTCCGTTCATTGTTATCCAGACATTATACAACAATTCGTCGATCATCCTGGATCTTTCGAAATCATTAAGGTTTGATATGCTGCGTGTATTTGCCACGATTGCTGTCTTGCTTTCCGGAATATGTTCATTCTTATTTTCACATACTTTTATACGATTGTTGATTGCAGATGGTGCAAGAACTCGGGTCCTCACTTCTTTTTTGATTGGCGTTGTAATTTTCTCGGCAATTAATTCGGCCGTTCAGCAACCGTTTCTCTCCTCTCTTTTGCTGGGGGTCGTGTATTTTTTGCTTGTTTACATACTTAAGTTGTACACCAGCCTGCGGCAAGTGAGTTTTGCTACGTTTGTTTACCTTTTCGTTTCGATTTTCTTTTTATCTACCAACGGCGCGTACGCTGTAGGATTCTTTGAACACAAGGAGAAGATAGAAAATCAGTTTCGATTTGCCTCAAACTTTTTGATAGACAGAGATCCATTTGGAGAATATCTGCTGCAGGAAACGGCAGAAAAAATTTCTCACGATGCGTTTAGCCAGATTCGGATAGCCTCGCCAATTTTAAGTCTTGATGCAGTCCGTCAAAAGATCAGGCAGGTATTTATCCCCAGCTATTTTAATAAATACGACGTAGAGATCTACATTTTTAACGCAGCAGGCCAGCCGTTAGATAACCGGACAAATGCTTCTTTTTCTGAAATAATAGGATCGTACGACAATGATTCGTTTCGTACAGCCTACGAAAGTGTATACTTTATCAATAGTCCTTCAAACGATATTACTCAAAAGTATCTTGTCAAGATACCTATGAACCGAATGAACGCGATTGCCGGATATGTGGTGTTGGAATTTTCTTTGAAAAAAATTATCCCCGAAAGCGTATATCCCGAACTCCTGGTCGATAATCGTTCGAAGGATTTTTATAGTGCCCCCGATATCAGCTACGCCGTTTATTCTGACACCAGTCTGCTGTTTAGTTCCGGCGACTTTAATTATGATCTTACCTTCAAACGCGAATGGTTGGGTATACCGGAGTTACATACGGAAGGAATCAGAGCAGCAGGGTTTGATCATATTGCGCTGGAAGATCAAAACGAACGAATAGCCGTAGTGTCGTCGCCGCAATCTGAACGCGTTTATCTTTTAGCCAATTTCTCCTTTTGGCTGGTTTTGGGATTGGCAATTATACTAATTCAACTGTTGATTCTTGGGATTGAGAATTATTGGCAAGGTGAAAAGTTATTTTTTTCGGCACGGATACAATTACTTTTGAATGCCGCCTTTTTCCTACCGTTAATAATCGTAAGTATTTCAACCTTGAATTTGACGAACGTCTCTTCGCAGATTCAACTTAACAACGAATATTTGGGGAAAGCAGAGTCTTTTGGAACA
>DASQTN010000626.1:0-5758 GCA_035641895.1 Chryseolinea sp.
CTTACTTAGTTCAGGGGGTAATGGATTGGCAACCGGCGTTTGAGAAAGCAGGATTTAAAAATGCGATTCTGGCAAAAGTAGCTCCCACGGAACAGGAAAATCCGAACTGGAGCCTTGAAGACTCAAGGCACTCTGCAATCGTATATAAGCCATCTTCATTTGCAAATGCCGCAGGCCCTATCATCACCGATCCAAGGAGCGGGGAAATTTTGGAAAGCCATATTAACTGGTACCACAACCTGATGTCTATCCTTAGGGAATGGTATATGATTCAATGTGGACCGTTAGATCGCCGCGCACAAAAAATGCAGTTTGATGACAAGTTGATGGGGCAGCTTATTCGATCAGTAGCGTCACATGAGGTTGGCCATTCATTAGGACTTACACACAACTTCGCCGCCAGCTCGTCAGTGCCAGTTGAAAAACTTCGTGATCGCGTATGGCTGGAGGCTAATGGACATACGCCGTCCATCATGGACTACGCCAGATTCAATTATGTAGCGCAACCGCAGGATAGTGTTGGTGAACTTGGATTGATCAGCCGTATCGGCATTTACGACCACTGGGCTATCGAATGGGGATATAGAATTTTTGCTCAAGCAAAAACTGCAGACGCCGAAATTCCGGCTATGAATGATTGGGTAGTTGAAAAACTTCAAAATGAGAAATTAAGATTTGGTTCGGAGTTTACCTCTGATGACCCGCGGACGCAAACTGAAGACATCGGCGATAACGCGATGAAAGCGGGCGAGTACGGGATAAGAAACCTTCAACGCGTGGTGCCAAATCTTATTAAGTGGACACACCAGGAACACGAAAATTATAGAACGTTGGCTCAGATGTATAATGCGACGATCAACCAATTCGACTATTACCTTGGTCATGCGCTGGCGTACGTGGGAGGTATGTATGAAACAATCAAGTCCTCAGATCAGCCGGGCCCAGTATATGAGGTTGTACCGGTAGAGTTGCAATGGGAGTCTATGGATTTTTTGACTCGTCATATTTTTACAACGCCAACGTGGTTGTTGGATACCGCTATACTTACACGCACCGGAAAGTCGCCGACGCAAATTATCAGTCGATCACAAAATATGATTTTAAGCAGTTTGCTGAGTAATAACAACCTGGCGAAGATGTCAGACGCTCAAATCGTTTTTGGAAAGAAGGCGTACCCGCTTATAAATTTCTTCGACGACCTTGACAATGCAATGTGGGACGAATTAAAGACGTATGATACGATAAGTACCTATCGGCGGAACCTGCAGCAGATTTACGTGGATAAATTGCTGGATCTGATTAATCCATCGAGAAGCGACAAGGTTCTGCGAGACATTCCGCCCATTATCATTAACAAACTTGGGGAGATTCAGGCTAGAATCAAGAAAGCACTACCCAAAACAAAAGGCGCTATGACGATCTATCATTTAAGATTTATTGAGAATAAGATAAATGTCGCGCTCAAATCGTACGCCGGCTGAGTGACCAAAGGTCAAAGACATTTAGCACATTGTGTTAATTCTTCAGAACGTCGGCCAGAAACGTATTCACGATGCTCTGATATTTTGATTCAAAATATGGATTCTCGCTATGTCCAGCGCCGTACACGACTTCCAACTGTACTTTCAGATTTTGACTTTTATAAGCGCCTACTAATTCGTGCGATTGGTTTATGGGTACTTGGATATCCTGATCGCCATGAAAAATTAATAGAGGAGGGTCGTCCGAATCAACCTGAAAAACCGGGCTTGCCTTCCGCGCCAAATCCTGAATGTTGTCAACTGGTTTACCAAGCAACAACGCCATGGCTGGCCCACGGACACTTACTCCATGAGGTGTCGATTGTTTTAATATTGAGGTAAAATTGGTTGGCCCATAGTAATCTAGAATTGCCTGCACGGATGAGCTAGTAGCCGTATAGTCGCCCAGATTACCTTCCATTTCCTTATCGTTATTTGTAAGGCCTGCCAGCACAGCAAGGTGCGCGCCGGCGGATGAACCTGCGACTACGATTTTATCTGCGCGGTATCCGTACTTTGATGCATTTGCCCGCAGGTAGCGAATTGCAGCTTTTATATCGTGCATTTGTGCTGGAAATTTCGCCTCTGTACTAAGGCGGTAATCTACGCTTGCTAAGGCATATCCAGATTTTACAAAGCTCTCCGGAGGAGAGGCTTTTGTTCCTGAATGCCAGGCGCCGCCGTGAATCCACACAATAAGAAAAGGACTTGGTGTGAGGGATGAGGGCATGTATAGGTCCAGCAATAGATCGCGACCTTCCACTTTCGCATAAGTAACGTCCTTAAAAGCATTTGGATTTGGCTGTGCCGATGAGTTAAGACACGTGATCGAAAGGAACACTAAGAGAGTCGCCGTTCTTTGCATCCGGTCAAGCGTTATTATTATACGAATTGGAATACGTCACGTTGACGATGAAGGTATGAAAATACCAGCTACTATTTTTAGTAATTCCACCAAAGGCAAACGACAAAGTTTTACCGCGCGTTATTTGCCGTGACCACCTTCAAGGAATTTTTTCCGACCGTACAACGGCTATTCGTTCCTAAGTGTATTTACCGGATTTGCTTTCGCAGCTTTAAAGATAGTGGCGCTTGTGGTCAAGATCCCAATAACAAAAATGAAGATCGAGCACATCACAACCGATACGATGCCGACGGGAACGTGAAAGGCGTAAATCTCTTTTAGTAATGCATTCGTCAAATGATATCCTGCAACTGCACCAATAACTCCCGCAATTCCCAAAATTATTATGAACTCTAAATTGAGCAATCCAATAACATTCTCTACAGAGGCGCCTAACGCCTTGCGAATGCCGATTTCTTTTGTACGCTTAGCGATGTTAAGGGATGCCAGTGCGAAAATACCAGAAGCAGATAGCACGCCACCTAAGATTGTGATGAATAGAAATATCTTTTCGAGGTTTGCATTCGCATTTCTACTTTCTTTCAACACCAGGTCTTCCTGGAACTGACTTTCAAAGGCTCGGCCCGGAAAAACTTCCTTCCAGGTTTTCTCGAGGTATTTTTGGATTTCGGGAAGATCTGAATTCTCTGCTTTCACCAACATGTTTATGTATTGATTTTTACCAGCCGGATAAAATATAAACGGCTCAGGATCCTTTGACCGATACAAGTTATCAACATGATTCTCTATTACTCCGAGGATACGGCGCTTAGTATCATGAAGGATCACAGTTTTGTCTAACGGATCCATCAGTCCAGTCTTTTCAACAAAAGCTTTGTTAACGATTACACCTTCATTCTGGTCAGAGGCGTTGTCAAGTTGAAACGTTCGGCCTTCGGAAAGCCGAAGCCCCATGGTCTCAAAATAATTTTTACCTACGCCCATGGCCTGGACGTTATATTTTCCAGTGTCAATAGTGATGGGGGTTTGGTAATTGTTACTTCCTACGTTGCCATCACTGACGGCTATCTCTAAAATTTTAGGGTTAGCTAAAAGCGCTTTTTCGAGAATGTCAAAATCACGCTCACCTTGTATCCGCAGCGTCACCACCATGTCTTTATCGTATCCGAATTCGATAGAATCTTGAAACTTTGTGTTCTGGATAAAAACAACGCCACCAATTAAAACGATCACGGACAATGCAAACTGCATTCCCACCAGGGTGCGCGTTAGCATATTTGTTCCTCTGATTTTTACAGAGCCTTTCAAAAGGAGAGTAGGCTTGAATTTACTACTCAGTAGCGCGGGATAAAGACCCGCAATCAATGCAGCGACGAAGACTAATGCTATAAGCGCAATAAAAAGATTTAACCCATTCATATCTTCCAAGCCATACGGTAAGTTCCACATGTTTGAAAAGGCGGGAACGATTAACTGAGCAACCAATAATCCTACTACTAATGATAAGGAAATGGTGAGCAACGTTTCTAGAAGGAACTGCGAAATGATCTGTGTCCGCGCGGCACCAATTGCTTTTCGGACACCAACCTCCTTAAGGCGTTTAGCAGTCATTGCAATAGAAGTATTGGTCAGGTTAAAACAGGCGATCAATAATATTATTAAGGCCATTGCGGTAAATATTATGAGTGGCTCTGGGTTGATTCTATAATTAACCCATGTTGCCCTAATGTCGCCGTGATTATAATTAGTTTTGAAAGGCTCAAGTAAGTATGAATCAATTACAACATCAGTCCGGGCTTTGT
The DNA here is from genome assembly GCA_035641895.1 of Chryseolinea sp. Classification (GTDB taxonomy): domain Bacteria; phylum Bacteroidota; class Bacteroidia; order Cytophagales; family Cyclobacteriaceae; genus Chryseolinea. Next base: position 4,188 of record DASQTN010000626.1, read on the forward strand.
TACGTGCAGGTATATACGTTGCCAACTGCTTACTTACTTCTTCAGCGTTTTCAGGAGTCGTCAATTCCATGAAAGTGCTGGGATTCCGCCAGTCACTCCAATCGTCAACTTTGATTTTATTGATATCTATAAAATTCTCAATTCTGACCATAGCCTGGAAGCTGAAAGTGTTATTGATCGGGACCTTTTTTAAAACGCCACCAACGATGAGGTCGATCTGTGATTCGTTGACCGAATTCAATACCATGAGTTTCCCCGTAGGGTCCTCGTTGCCAAAGTATTTCTTGGCCATTTCGGAACTTAAAAAAATGCTATTTTTGTCTTTGAAAAACCGATGATTTCCTGACTCAAGGGGAAAATCAAAGAGTTCAAAAAAAGTGCTGTCCGCAAACGCGAAGTTTTCATTAAAAGCATGATCTCCATAACGCAAGGAACCATTACCAAAAGCGTATCGTGTATAGCGCTCAATGCCGGCAATATCATTTGCAGCCATTGGTGGAAGTATTAAAGGCGCCTGGGAGTCCTTGTTGACTTTTCCTTCTTTATCGGTTGAGAGTGCATGAAATCTAAAAATACGGGCAACTTTTTTGTCATCGTGAAAGCTATCAAACTCTATGTTAAAGGCTAAAAGAAGGTATGCAGCGATGCAGCAAGCCAGTGAAATACCCAGTCCAAACGCGTTGATGACAAAGTAGCTCTTGTTTTTTTTGAAAGTCCGAAAAGCGATGCGTAAATAATTTTTGATCATGGTGGGAAGGGGTTTGGCTTTACGACAAGTGTTAAGCTATTTAATATCCAAAATACAATTCATCTGACAATCAACGAATTAGCGAGCACCCACCCTCCGGCACTGTTCAAATTTCAAACTACTAGTGCACGAAAATGCACAATTTGTGAGTTATCATTTAACGTATACAGGAGATGGGACGCGTAAAAGGCATTTAAAGTTGCGTTACACTAGAGTTATTTGCATGTTTTCTGAAAAAAGTGTCACTGTAAATAATCCCGTAGCGGAACGAGAAAGTTTAAAACTTTTCCCGAAGCTGTTATTAAGTAAACACGCGATGGTAAATGCTACTAATCCTTCAAGCGATCGGGAGAACTGACCATTCGACTATTTGCTCTTGACTTCGGTAACTCATCATTCGATTGACAACCCAAAACAGCTAACGTTGAAATGACAATCGCGACAGCGATTGCCAAGGCATGTGAGAGTCTGTCACGAAATTGGTTTGTTCTCAGCGATGTGTTGAGATATAAAATTATCGAAGGTAGTGTCAGCAACGAAGCCCAGGTGCAGTGCCCTTGTATTATCGAGCGCCCCCGGCCAGCTTGTTACAATCCGGCTAATCGTTTCATCCGGTTTGAATCGCACGCGGGCCACCGTTGCCTCATCCGAAAGGCGTGCAAGCGCGTCAAGCATCTCGTGTACCGTGACCGTTATTCCAGGCAGATTTATTGTTCTCCAGGCTAACGTTCTTGTTTCTAAAGTTGCAGCGTGAATAAGATTGTGAATTACAGTATCCGGGCTGGAGAGGAAAAGTGGCAGATCCTTAGGAACGGGACAAATC
>DASQTN010000627.1:0-3823 GCA_035641895.1 Chryseolinea sp.
CGCTCTGACTTGATTCGGCATCAGCTCCTGTACTGCAGTCGTACTGGCTCCCATTGGCGCAGCAAGAAAAAACGACGGTACGGCGAGCAGGCCTAAGACTATATTAGGATTGTTCACCAACGGAATAAAACAGGATAAGAGAGAAACAACCGCAGCTATGACGCCGATGCGGACTCTTCCGTTTGCAACTCCTTTGTTCATCAAACGGTCGGCATACCAGCCTCCCCATAAAATACCTGATACCGAAGCTGTAATCAATATCAGTCCAAAACTTAAGCCCGCCTTAGGCACTGACCAGCCAAATGTTCGGTTAAAATATGTTGGAATCCACGCTGAGCATCCGTAATTAACCAAAGCGGTGAACGCAGTGCCGAGACAAATTCCGAAATACGTTTTAGCCCGCCTGAAAATAATTGTTAAAGCTTCATTAAGTTTTAATTCTACATCCTTGCCTTGTTTTGTCAGTTTATCTTTTCGTTCCGGCTCACGCACGGTAATCATCAATAATGAGATGAGCAATCCGGGTAGCCCAATCATCAGAAAAAGTTTCTGCCAATGATAAATGTTACCCAGCAAAGGTACTGCAATTGTCCCTTCGGTAGGGAGTCCGGCGACAAGGCCTGCTCCTATCGCCAATGCAAGGCCTGACCCCAAAAAAATCCCCATAGTAAACACACTGAGCGCCGTTGCAAGTTTCCGCTTTGGAAAATAGTCTGCTATCATCGAGTAAGCTGACGGCGATAGTGTTGCTTCCCCCACGCCAACACCCATTCGAACAAAGAAAAACTGAGTGTAATTTTTTACCCCCGCGCAGAGCGCAGTGAGCAAACTCCACAATGCAATTCCCGACATGATAATGTTGCGCCTGTTTGCGCGGTCCGCAAAACGTCCGATAATAATTCCAAACACAGTATAAAAGAGTGCGAAACTTAGCCCCATCAACAAACTCACTTCTGTATCGGTAAGATGCATGTCCCGTTTTATCGGAGCTACAAGCAAACCAAGTATTTGCCTGTCGAGAAACGATGAGATGTTCGCAAGCGCTAGCAAGAATACGACGTACCAGGCGTAACTTAAAGATCTGTTGGACTCATCGGTCATGGCGATTGGGTTGTTGAGATAGCTTACCAATATTAATATAAGGTTTCCTGATATTCAAATTTAATTTATGACTAAATTGCTACCATGAATCCCAGGATCCTTTATCTTATTAAAAGGGCTGAAATTGAAGTGACGAGCCGGATGACCAGGGCACTTGACGAATACAAGATCACGGTCACCCAGTTCACGGTATTATACTTTGTATGGCATGACAAAGGTGACCTTTCCTCGGCGCAGCTTAGCCGCAGATTTTCGATGACACCGCAAAGTATGAATGAACTGATTGGGGTTCTGCAACGTAAAAAACTTTTGAAGAAAGCTGTAGATCCCGCCCACAAGCGCATTCTTAGAATAAGCCTTACCACCAAAGGCACACAACTGTTAAAAGCTTGCAACACCGCACTTGACCACGTGGAGGAAGAACTCGTAGCAGGGATGACCAACGCCGAAGCCGAAAAATTCAAGGAGCTCGTTGGAAAGATTCTCGCATCTGGCAGGGAAAAAATTTCCTGAATTTTTAAGATTTTCTGCGTGGCTTGGTTTCCGCGCCACTGCGCTTTTCCTTTCGGCAAACCTCCCTCCGCTTCAATTGTGGGCGGCCGACACCCGAATTGGAGAACAAAAGCGCGCTATGTATCAAAATTCATATTAAATGTATCACCTCGGGTGGCACGAGAAATCTCAATCGGGTATCTAGTGACTCCATTTGAGTGTGGAGTTTCGTTTAAGATAAGTTTTCTAACGATTAAGAATCGTCACTGTATTAGGAGTCCCGAAAGCAAGTAACTTTAATGGCCTTCCCAATAAAAGCTACCCTATGAAAAATCGCAATGTGGTATCCCCCTTTACACGCCGCAGTTTTTTTGGATCTCTAGGTTTAACTTCCCTAGCTGTCATCCCCCAAATTTTAATTCCAAGTAAGGCGTCAGCGGTCGTGGGTGCGTCAGAGCCCCTACCTGACAATGATGTTGATGGTTGGTTCAAGAAAATCAAAGGACAGCATAGAATTGTGTACGATGCAACAACCATTCACGAAGGATTCTCGATCATTTGGAGTTGGGTGTTCCTGGACGCAAATAATGAAACCGGAAGTACTGACGACGATCTTACCACCATGGTTGTATTTCGGCACAATGCATTTGCATTGGCCTTGAGCGACGAAATATGGTCATCCTACAAGCTTGGTAAACTGTTAAAAATACACCACCCGTCAACAGGAGTTCCCGCGACAAAAAATCCGTATTGGGATCCGCCAAACGGGGTGATGCCTGAACTGGGCATGTCTATAAAAATGCTTTCACAACGTGGCGCAATGTTTTGTGTTTGTGAAAGGTCGCTGACTGTCAATAGTCGTGTCATCGCGAAAAGCAAAGGCATGGATGCAGAGGAAGTGAAAAAAGAATGGACTGCCGGTTTGTTGCCCGGCGTACAAATAGTTCCTGCTGGCGTTTGGGCGATAAGCCGTGCGCAGGAACTAGGTTGTTCTTATTGTTTTGCCGGATAGAAGATAGAAGTGTTTTGCGTCGTTGACGCAGACCATATGACTCGGTCGTAACCATTCATTAAATAATACCGCTATGAAAACCCAGCTGTTGCTGTTCTCTTTATTCCTTAGCCTTTCGGCTCAAGGACAAGGTTGTATTCCGGTAAGGAATATTGTAGGGTTTGGACAATTCATGAGATCAGAGTATGAAGGATTGGATGCTACGCCAACCACCTGGCTAATCAACGTCAACACCCGTTATTCAAAAATCGCCCGTAGCTATGTTGGCACTGAAAGGACAAATCTTCCTCCGGAAGATGAAAGGATCAATGAAACCTTCACCACGAACGTGAGCATCGTACGATTGTTATCTCGTGGGTGGTCAATAGGTATGGATATACCGCTGGCTGCAAACGCACGAACGACCTGGCAAGAGCATGATCCTTCAAATCCAGCCAAAATACATCACACCGTCAATTCCTTTGGCGTGGGCGACATCCGCATTGCCGCCTACAAATGGTTGTGGAGCACAACAGAAAGCCACCGGGGAAATATAGCAGTCGGCGTCGGCTTAAAATTTCCGACGGGCAACTACCATTTTAAAGATGATTTCTACAAGGCCACTGGTCCAATCGCGGCGCCGGTGAATGTCACTATCCAATTGGGTGATGGTGGCATGGGTTTCTCGAATGAAATTAATGCCTACTATAACTTAACCTCCAAAATGAGCCTCTATGGAAATTTCTTTTACTTGTTCAATCCACGCGATGAGAATGGCGTGTCGAGCATTGATGGCGGAGGTACGCCCACCCAACTTCAGATTGATACCGGAGATGATGTCTATAGTGTTCCTGATTCTTATTCAGCACGCGCTGGCGCAAATTTTACAATGCAAAAGTTTATATTCTGGATGGGCGCCCGAATGGAGGGGCAGCCCACCTACGACCTTATCGGCGAGAGTAACGGTACACGGAGGGCAGGTTATACAATCTCTGTCGAGCCAGGAATAAATTATAGAATAAAGAAAACTATTGTCTATCTCTTTGTTCCACTAACAGTAGAGCGAAAGACGCAGCAAACGGTTCCCGATATCGCAAGATCAACTATAACAGGAACTCCATTTACCAGTGGTGGTGGATTTGGAGATTATATGATATTTCTTGGTGCTGTTTTTAGAATATAAAACGCTTTTGATGCTTATCAGGACGTAATTGAGAGTGGAATGCGTTATATTCAAAT
>DASQTN010000628.1:0-3169 GCA_035641895.1 Chryseolinea sp.
CGGCCATCGCAGTACATGCCGCCAACGAATACTTATCATCAGGAATCGGAGTGGTGTTACTTATATAAGCTACAGAGGTAATTGGTCCTGAGTTGATCAAAATGTATCCGGTGGGAATAATCTCAAGTTTCGTGTTCTTGAGGATGGGCGCGGCGATCACGTGCTGACCAATTAGTAATTCAGGATTTCTTCCTGAAATCAGAGATAAAAAAAGCAACGCGTCGGCTGTAGGTTCCACCTGCATGTAATTACCCGGAAACAAAATAACGGGAATCTTTACGTTATCTTTTATCTGTTTTACAACCTGTCCCAGGTTAGTGGTGGTGATAAGGCTTCCTCCAACAAAAAAGAAGTCGACACAATTTTCGGCAGCTAGATTAGTAAGGTGAAGAAGCCGTGAGGAATCATCAACTTTGTCAGGATCAATCAATACGGCAATGGATTTTTTCCCTTCCCGGTGTCGCTCGCGCAATATTTTAAGAATGCTCATTCGTAGTTCCGGCGTCTTTATTAAAACTCGTTTTTAAATAGGCCGACAACTTATCTTTAGCGAGACCAAGTAAAAAAACCGTAGCCTGAGCGGCAACAGCGGAACCAATTCGTGAAACGATACTGCTATCTTCGGAATCATCGCCCGCGTCGGCTTCTTCGACATTAGCATCATTTTCTCTTGTCAATTTTATTTTCTTGGCCTTGAACTTCCCTTTGGATTTTTTTGATTTCGAGTATTGGCTAATGAGCAGGTATGTAAGCGCTAAAGTGCCCCCAATAATGAGCACATTGGTAAGCATTTTTTCTGTGTTTTCGGAAAGCAGTTTTATCTCATCTTCAATACCTTTCCTATGCTTCGCGGATTTTTTTAGCAATACACTCTTAGGATCGTTTGTTTCCAGTAATTCCATAACTACTCCTTCTTTTTCTTCATGATTTCAACTAGTTGATCTTGCAGCTTTTCAATGATGGCATCGCGAAAAGCAAAAACCAGTAACCCCAATAGTAAATAAAAGGCTGCTACAATTGCGAACCCCCAAAAAGCACCAAGCGGTTTTGCAATTAAGTGGGCAACAGCAATACTGATCAAGATGATAAACAATGTAAAAACGGCGCCTAGCAAGATAAACAGCAAGAATCTAGAGAGTCCTTTGGCAAGGTCTTCTCTGATCTCCATTTTGGTCAGCTCTATACGGCTTTCTACATAGCCAGTGAGATTTTCGATCAGGCTATCGAGTTTTAAAAGTTTGAGGATAGAGTCTTTCAGCACGATTTAAGCTTATGACGCAATATAGAGAGAAGATTTGAAAATTTCCGTTCCGTTAATGTGTTTCAAATTGTACTAGTTTTTCTAGGATCGCTGATCCCTTTTTCGCGGAAATTAGCTCATGCTGCAAATAGATTTTATATCGGGCACTCAAATAGTATTGATGTACTAACGAGTCCGGGGAATTTGTATAAAAGACGCGGCAAACGTAAACAGAGTCAAATGTTATATTAGCGACGTTCATCGAGGGCAGTATTTTCTCAATGCAGGATTGAAATTTTCCTTGTTCATTTTCGCCGTCCCAGCAAAATCCCGGTCGACTGAACAAAAACATGTCCTTTCCAACAAACAACGTGTTATTTTTTACCGATACCGGATATATAAGGGAGGGAACAGCATTTACATCAGGCGTGTTATTGTTGTCAGTTTCGTATCGTGTCCAGGCCCCACTTTTTGTTCGCGTGTTTGTCTTAACCACAACTCTGTAATAAGATTTTTTATCAGACACGTCTGTTCGCTCGTATACAAGGCTTAGCGTCTGAAAGGAGTCTTGATTTAAATAAATTAGGGAAAAAGGTAAAAAGAAAAACGTGGTAAGGAGATAGACCAATCCAGCCAGGCGATACTTCAACGTTAGCTTGCCCATGCTGTTAGCAAGACTTACGGGAAGTTTGCGCAGTAGTGGGATCGGAAAAAATAAAAGTACTCCTATGAAATTGAATAAGAAATGGACAATTGCAATACTTAACCCACTTGATGTATTTGAATTTAAGAATGCAGCAATAAACGCAGTAATGGTTGTGCCGATATTAGCCCCCATGATAAAGGGTGCTGCTTGCTTAAGCCTGACAATTTTTTGAGCAACGATGGGAACCACCACTGACGTCGTAATGGTGCTGGAACGAATGGCTGCGGTAGTAAGCAACCCCCAGAGAAATGATTTCAACTGGTTCTTGAAGAAGAAGCGGCTGAATACTTCCGGAGACTTTGCCTTCAACAGATCGGAAATTAACTTCCGGAAAATAAGGATCGATGCAAAAAGTAGCGCAAGCGCTAATGCAGCCAGGAAGAACGGGCTGGGAATTTTGGTAATCAAAAAATTTATAACGGAACTGAACCCAAACCAAAAATGAGTTACACGATTTTCCGGTGCTTCCAGCGATGGTGTAAAAAATAGATTTGAAATCGAACCAGAGAGTAACGATAAAAATCCGTAGTAGTACTCCAGCGGAAAAAGAATAATGACAGTAAGGATATTGAAAAAATCGTGATAGGTTCCTGCGGCAACGGCTCGTCTGAACTCTTTCTTTTTGTTAATAAATCCCAGGGATACAATAGTGCTTGTTATGGTTGTTCCAACATTTGCGCCCATGATGATGGGTGTAGCACTTTGCAATGTAATCGAACCTGACGCCACGAGTGCGACAACAAGGGCTGTTGTTGTGGAACTGCTTTGGAGCATTGCTGTTATCAGCAGACCTATAAACAGGGCAGTAAAAGGGTTTGATGTTGCCTGTAAAATTGTCTCCGCCACATTTTTTCCAATGTGCTGCAGTGACGAGGTCATCAAATCGAGTGCAAATAAAAAAAGCAGAAATGCTCCAAGAATGTAAAGCGTCACGCGGATATTATTCCACGTTTTTGCATTCGGTTCGATGGACTGAACTGGTTCCAATTTTTTTGAATGCTAAAAATACTGGAAAAGACGTAGCACATCTATTTTTTAACAATAACTTAATGTTGGATTTACAAGGTTGCTATATACTATTTCTTATAAGAGGAAATTTGACGTTTCGCGTCGGTATCTTCATTCGTCGCCTCGAACAATCGATACGCATGGTTGACACCAACGGGTTATCCACTCAAAATATACAAATAGTTCGAGTGAGCGGCCGCCAGCTATTGACTTTT
>DASQTN010000629.1:0-5385 GCA_035641895.1 Chryseolinea sp.
AATTTATACGCTCAATTTTTATCTACAATGGCATTAGTCTAATAGCGAAAGGCCTGCTGTTGGGAAATTTTATTGGGCTGGGTTTGTGTTACCTTCAATATAAATTCAAGATTGTTACGTTAAACGCCCACGATTACTACATGAGTTTTGTACCGATTAGCTGGGAATGGGCAATCGTGGGTGTGCTGAACATTTTTACATTCTTAGTCGTTTCACTCGTGTTGTTATTACCCACGATGATAATTGCACGGATTAATCCGATCAAGGCAATTCGTTTTGATTGATGATAATATTCAGTTATACTTCAAATAATTTTATATTTTTGTTACATAAGGAGCCCACCTTATTCGAAATGTTACATTGTTATGCAGTTAAAATTCAAAAATCCGGTTAGGCCAGATCTAACCAACACCATTCAGAAGCGAAACAGAAGACTTCAAGCGTTTTTTAGTGCCAAAAACCTCGACGTGCGATTACATGGTGATGCCCAAAATCCATTGATGGTTTTATGCGGATGCGTGGGTCTGTCAGCTTACGTTCACAACTTTGATTTGCGATTGTTGGATAAACCCAATCAAGGAGAAGTTATGAAAATCTATAAGCTCACAGAAATCATTCAGGGAACGCGCGAAGAAGTTGTGGACTGGATACAACAGTATCCACAAATGCCACTGTTTCGGATTCAGCACAGTTCTAGTAAATTGTTTTTGTGTGGTTTTAATTTTGTTGATCGCGAACAGAAATTGGGACGATATCCCGTTTTTGCACGCGAAGATTATCACATCTACAAACAACGTGAAGCCGCCGAAGATATCCTGAACATGTTAAAGGAAGATGGATACGAGGCGGAAATAACTGAACCCGATTTGGAGTTGGTTAAGTCGCACGTAGGTCCAGTAACTTTTATTGGATTTCAGGAGTAAGAAAGTCAAGAATGGTTTAAGAAGATTGTCCCATCGGGATATACTTCTTAAACCAGCTTTGAATGGTCATTTGAAGAACACCGAAGAAAGCCTCTTTAAAGATGCCGGCAGACATCTTTGATTCACCTAATGTGCGATCTGTAAAAATGATTGGCACCTCTTTCAGAATAAAGCCCAATTTCCAGGCAAGAAATTTCATTTCTATCTGAAACGCATAACCCACAAACTTTATATTGTCAAGCGGAATGGATTCTAATACCTTTCGCCGATAGCACACAAAGCCGGCAGTGGTATCGCGTATCGGCATACTTGTAATGAGACGAACATAACTACTGGCGAAGTAAGAAAGCAGAACACGTCCAATCGGCCAATTCACCACATTCACGCCCGTAGCGTAACGAGAACCGATAGCGACATCACTTCCTCTTTCTGAGCACGCTAAATATAAATTTACCAGGTCTTTAGGGTCATGGGAGAAATCAGCATCCATCTCCAACACAAAATCATATCCCTTTTCCAATGCATATTTGAAACCCGTAATGTACGCGGTTCCTAATCCAAGTTTTCCAGGCCTCTTTACCAAATGGAGTTTTACTTCCATGTGATTGTATTCCTCCTGCATTTTTTCAACTATTTCAGGAGTGCCGTCAGGGGAACTATCGTCCACAATAAGAATATGAAAATCTTTAGCCAACCCGAAAACCGTATCAATGATCGCGCGAATATTTTCGCGCTCCTTGTAAGTCGGGATGATGACTATGGCGTTACTCAAAGAAAAAGGTTGTGGTTGAGACAAATCTATAAAAACTCACATTCTAAACAATCGATTTCAGAGATTTGAATAATGGAATTTTTGTGTATGAACACCGCGCCATTAGCGGACCATTAATAGATCTCTCAAAAGCACGCACACACGCACACGACATTTCGAAACCTCAGACAAGAATACCTCCAACAAAAAAAGAACCCGAAGTTTTCATTTCGGGTTCACTCTTTTTTGGTTAAACAAGCGCAACTTCATGCGCCTGTTTCTCAAGCTTGTTCTGCAGATCGTACGGAACAGTCGCGAACTCTGCAAACTGTTGTTTAAAGCTCGCTCGCCCTTGCGACAACGAGCGGAGTGTTGTTGAATATCGATCGAGTTCTGCAAGTGGTGTTTTAGCTTTTATCACCTGAAAATTTTCTTTGTTGTCCATTCCCATTATTAATGATCGGCGGGTTTGCAAATCACCCATTACTTCGCCCATCACATCGTCGGGAACCATAATTTCCAAATCGTAAATTGGTTCAAGCAATTGTGGTTCGGATTTCATAAAAGCATCTTTGAACGCCATCATTCCCGCTATCTTAAATGAAATATCGTTTGAATCAACGGGATGCATCTTGCCATCGTAAACCATTACCCGAACATCGCGAACGTATGAGCCAGTGATCGGTCCTTCCTCCATTTTTTCCATCACACCTTTCAAAATAGAGGGAATAAAACGCGTATCAATAACGCCACCCACAATGCAATTATAAAAAACGAGTTTTCCGCCCCACTCTAAATCAATCACTTCTTTACCACGAACGGCAAATTCCGTCGGTTCCGGCAGCCCTTCATAATACGGTTCGATTTTCAAATGAACTTCACCAAACTGTCCTGCACCACCCGATTGTTTTTTGTGACGGTACGACGCATTCGCAGATTTTCTAATCGTTTCCCGATAGGAGATCCGTGGTGTCTCAAATGACACATGAAGTTTATAATGATTCTCCAAAAACCATTTGCATACCGCCAAATGTAACTCACCTTGTCCGGAGATGATTAATTGTTTGATCTCCTTTAGATATTGTACTTGAAGGGTTGGATCTTCCTGATGAATTTTCTGTAGAACTTCTCCGATTTTCTCGTCGTCGTTTTTACTTAACGCGACAACCGCTGTTCGAATTCTCGGTTCGGGAAATTCAATTTCTTTTATCGTGACCTCATGTCCTTTTGCATGAAGCGTTTGATTTGTATAAGTATCCTTAAGTTTCAATGTTGCACCAATATCACCGGCAACAAGTTTGTCAACAGGATTGCGTGTCTTTCCATCCATAATGAACAAATGATGAAATTTTTCAACTGCGCCAGTTTGACTATTGACTAATTCTGACGTCGTAGTCACTTCACCCGAAATGACTTTGAAGAATGAAAGTTTACCAAGATTCGCTTCAAGGTGCGTTTTGAAAATGAATAACACCGTAGGTTGCGTTGGATCAATCGGAACAGGATTCCCGTCTGCTGAAATTTCGGGTTTGGCTTCAATGGGCGACGGTGCAACATTGTCGATGAAGCCCATCATTCTGCCACTTCCCATATTTCTTTTTGCTGACATTACAAAGACGGGAAAAACGTCGTGGTGGATCATGCCTAAGCGTAGACCTTCGCGCATTTCATCTTCATCAAGGGTCCCCTTCTCAAAGTATTTCTCCATTAATTTTTCGTCATTCTCTGCTGCCTTCTCCACTAATTCATTGTGAAGTTTTTCAGCGCGTTCTTTCTCGGAGGAAGGGATAGGAAGTTTTTCAGGTTTGCCTCCTTCAGCTGGGAACCGATACATTACCATTTTTAACAAGTCGATAATTTCATTGAAATTTTCGCCTTGATTTACGGGATATTGCATTTGGACAACAGCATTTCCAAAGCGATTTTTTATCGCATTAAGCGCCGAATCAAAGTCTGACTTCGGATGATCAACCTGGTTGACTGCAAAGATCACCGGCTTTTGAAACTGATCAATATAATTCCAGATCAATTCGGTGCCTACCTCAACACCATACTGTGCGTTGATAACCATCACGCAGGTGTCTGCAACGCGGACGGAAGCGATTATCTCTCCAAGAAAATCATCAAATCCTGGTGTGTCTATAATGTTGATTTTATAGTCGCGCCACTCAGTATGCATAGACGAAGCAAAAACTGAATTACCCCTTTCTTGTTCGATCTCGTGGAAATCGGAAACGGTATTTTTTCCGTCTATTGTACCACGTCGACGTGTGATACCGGCTTCAAAAATCATGTCTTCGGCCAGCAAAGTCTTGCCGGCCTTAGGCGCCCCCAACAGAACGATGTTCTTAATGTGTTTTTCATCATAGATTTTCATAGGCGTGATTGTTTAGTGGTTAGCCAACCTATGGTAAGAACCATGTGCGGTAAATTTTGTTGACGGCTCATCACATGACACTTCATAGGCGGGTGGATTAGAAATGTACAGGAAGGAATGTGTAATGAATGTAGAAAAAAATAAGATTAAAGAAAACCAAATCCCCAACATCCTTGAGCAGTCGGAAGATTTATCCGCGAGTCAACAAGTGTAATAAAACAAAGTGTTATCAAAAATTAATGTTTTAACCCTGCCATATTTTTGGTCGTGCCTTTAATCCGGCCTTTAGAATGAGAAAATATCTGATATTAATGTGTGTCTGTTTTTGCGGTGTTGCCCAAGCTCAGATAGATTCAGTTGCGATGGAAAGTGACGACCTTTTCGACCTGTCTCTCGAAGAATTGCTCAACTTAGACGTCGTAGACCGAAATTTTTACCTGTACGGGTATATCAATTCAAATCTTCAGAAAACCTTTGATTATCCTGTCAGAAATGAAGATGGTTCGATATCAAGGATCTCGGATCCGTTGGAGTGGACGCCCATCCGCAACTTTCACATCTATGGCAAAGGAAATTTTTCGAGACGCGTGAGCTATCTGTTTAACCTAGCCGCAAATGATGATCTCATAGAAGTCAGAAATGCCTGGGGAAATTTTGCCATACGTGAAGCATTTCAAATCAGGGTTGGAAAGATGTATCGGAAATTCGGCTTGTATAACGAAAGACTGGACCAGATTCCAACATTTATTGGGATTGAGCCTCCTGAGATGCTGGATTCGGACCACCTATTTCTCACTCGGACAACGATGGCTATGGTACACGGCCAGTTTCAGAATCCATCGCGTGTAATATCATATGCCCTTATGACTGATAACGGTGAATCCGGGCCGAAAAAGAGTGTTATGCCGATCGGGTGGGACATTCGTTACAAGTCGTTTGTGAATTCTCTTATAGTCGGTTTTTCAGGTTATGCGTCCAGCGTAGGAGGAACAAAAACCACGTCGTCTGTTGCTATGGGCGAAGGACCTCCCAAAGGGGGAATCTTGCCATGGATGGACGGCGACAAGTTCGTTGTAGCCGGGATCTTTTTGGAAAAACAAATCGGCAAGCTATTGATTCAGTCAGAATATTATAATGCTGCCCATGATGCCGTTCGCAATCCCGAAGCCGTTCTTGACCTGATTCAAAATGCAAATATTAACGAGACACAGCGTGATCGCTTTTTGCTTTCGAATACAGATGTTCCAAATGAAGACTTGACGACAGCCGACATCCGCACACTGGTAAAATACAATGTTCAAACCTGGTATATACGCTTAGGCTACAATGTTCAA
>DASQTN010000630.1:0-3998 GCA_035641895.1 Chryseolinea sp.
CAATTGTTAGTTTGTATCAAGCTATATAAAACAAAACCGCCCCGAGGTTGTCGGGGCGGTCTGTGAGTTTTTACGTTATTAAATTATATCACTGTCGCCCCTTCGGGTTTAAGAATAATCACGACAATGAGAAGCACAGAAAGAACATCAACCATCCGTGAGGAGATTGACCTGTATTCCGATAAATTAAATGAATTCGGCATAATATTCTGTGCGAGTACAATTCTCACAAATTATCGTTTATAATTCAAGATTTTTCGCAGAAATATTTCATTATCAGCATGTAACAAATGTTAGGTAGAAGAACAGTTGTTAGCTGTGGAGGTATTCTACAATGCCATCTCGGATGGATGAAAACGTGTTCGTCAACGTATCTTCATCCTCTTCCAGTAACGTCACACGGAAGCCCTGAAGTTCGGAGCAGAAGGAGGATATTGGTACAACACAAATTCCTTTCGCGCCCAGCAGATAGTACACAAAGCGCTTATCCTGAGGGATATCCTGATTCACCCAAGCTTCAACCAGCGTTCTGACTTTGGCATCGCTAATCTTGATTTGCTGATGAGGTTTTAATGTTCCATCACGAAAGATAATCGTATTATAAAATGCGCCGAAGGTTTCATTGAACGTCAACTCAGGCACTGTATGTAAAATGTCAGCGATGATCTTACTCCTTCTGCCGATATTTTGGTTCGTCTCCTCTCGATATAGCTTGAAACGATTGTCTCCCAAAATTTTCGGGATTGCAAGTTGAGGAAGTTTTGTTGAACATACTTCGATCATTTTTGCATTGTCGAGGGCATTGCAGAAACGATTAAAATCTTCATCCTTATCACGGTTATAGTATTCCATCCAGCCGCAACGTGCACCTGGCCAGGGCAGTTCTTTTGATATTCCTTTCATCGAGATACCGGGTACATCTTCAATGATCTCGGACAGGGCATACGCACGTGCGCCATTGTAGGTGATGTTGATGTAGATCTCATCAGCAACAAGAAAGAGATTGAATTCCTTTGCGATTTCCACGATCCGTTTCAGAGTTTCCAACGGATAGACCATACCTGTTGGATTGTCGGGATTGATAATCAGGATGCCGACGATGTTAGGATTGTATTTCACTTTGTTATACAAGTCATCCAGGTCGGGATACCATTTATTGTTGGGATCTAGTCGATATGTCAGTGGTTCATGCGCAGCATGTGCAGCTTCTGCGCTGGAGTGTGTCGAGTAAGCCGGCGAGGGACCGATCACGCGGGAAGTTCTTGAAATAAACTGGTAGGCTTTTGAGATCGCATCACCGAGGCCGTTGAAGAAGCAGATATCTTCGGCGGTGATTTGAACGCCACCCATCTCATTGGTTTGCTTGGCGAGGAACTCGCGCGTTTCCAACATTCCTTTTGAGGGACAATAGCTATACGTGTCATCTTGTTTGACGAGATCTGAAATAATATCTTTTATCCACTGAGGAAGTTTGTGATTTTTCTGAATGGGATCGCCAATATTTTCCCATGCTATAGACAGTCCCAGTTTTTTTAACTGGTCGGCCTTTTTCACAATTTCACGGATCTCATAGCTGAGTTCGTTGGCTCCGGCGTTTAATAATTTTTGTCTCATGTGTGAATTTCAAGGGCGATGTTGCTTTTTTTGGAGGAAGGGATCAAGGGGATTGGGAAAAATATTTTTTAAAGCGATCAACGCCATGTTGACTTTTTGGCTAGCTCCAAGCTTTTAGCGCCGAGGGCACAGAGAAGTGCAAAGAGAAATACATGCGTTGTCGATGTCCCTTTCACTTCTCTCACATCAAAATATTATTCACCGCTGTCAACGGTGGTGGCACTTCCTCTTCTTCCAGCATTTCACGCAAATCGATTTCAATAGTACGGCACAATGCTGCCATGGGAATATCATTGGCGGTTCCTTCAAATGGATTTTCGGTTGCCTCGCCAATTTTCTCCATGGTAAGAAATACCCAGCACACTAACGCTGTAAAAGGGATAGTTAACCAGACATAATGCTCCCCAAGCTTATCAAATTCCTGAAGCATACCGAAGGGGACGAGAATGGTGAACAATCGAACGAAAAAAAGATTGATTGTTGCAAATTGACGCGGGTAGGGAAAGTTTTTTATTCGCTCACACTTTCCCTGTTGGTCAAACAAGTTCACCAGCATATTTTCCATTTCCACATGTCTGAAATTGTCGATCAAACCCTTTTCCATCAGTATCCTCAGGTCCTTCGATTGCAATGTAATAAGTTGTGTAGCCCGATTCTTCTTGCCAAGGATGTACTTACTATCATCATCCGAAAGAAATTTTCTTAGTTCCTCGTCAAGTTTATTTTCATGCTCGGGAATACTATAGCGACGCCTGTATTCAGCATTATAACTTGTGTTCAGATTCTCCCATGCACGAGGTTCTCTCAATTGAAAACGCAAAGCCGTGAGCCAGGCGAGATGACGATAAGTAAGACGTGCATGAATTTTCTTAAGATCTTCTTCAGAAAGATTGTTCGCCGAATTTTTCGTGGTGACAAAGTCTTTCACCATTATTCCCCACGACCTGCTGGAATTGATGATCGCACCCCAGATCTGGCGTGCTTCCCAAAGGCGTGCATACGTAGCGTTATTTTTGAAGCCGACAATAAAGGCGACAGCAGTACCAATTAATGCAATGGGAAGCCAGGGAAGGGTTAGCCTAATATCCCATATTTTATATAACATCGTTGGAACTGTCCCCAACAATAGCAGACCAACAATTTCCCGGCGTGTCCAGTAAATTATTTCCTTTAATGTATAATGTTTCCCGGCGTGCATAGCTGTTAATGCGTATGATTAGTAACTTTTGTTTCGTCGAGGTCAAGCTGAAGTTCTTGTTTCCTGATCACTTCGTCGCTGAAGGCTCTGTCTTTTCGCAGCCGAAATAGTTCTTTCCGCTGTTTTGAATAAATCTCCAGCAATACAAGATGATAGCGTTCAATCTCTTCCTGGGCCATGGTGTCGCATTCCAGGGAATCCAGTCGTTGTTGTGCTTCCGCCATATCGCTTTCCAGGTTGTTTTTCAACAAGCCAACCAGCTCGTTTTCTGAAATGTCGTTAGCGAATTTTTCAATCAACAAAGCGAGAGCAACTTTTTTTAGTCGTATCTGTATTCCCGCTTCCTGTTGTCCTTCCGGAAGTTCCTTGTCGCTTTCCAGAATATTCACCCATCGAATGACCCAGGGTAAGGTCAATCCCTGGAACACCAACGTTACAAGAATGACAACGAATGTTAAAAATAGGATCAGATTGCGATGCGGGAACGGTGCGTTTCCATTCAATAACAAAGGCACCGATAGGGCTGATGCAAGTGAAACAACCCCCCGCATACCTGCCCAACCGATGATCAATGGGCCTTTCCAGGTAGGGTTTACGTTGTCGGCGCGAACACGGTTTTTGAACCAGATGGGAACGTAGGCTAACGGAAATACCCAAAGTAAACGGACAACAATGGCAACGCCGCTGATGACGAGGGAATAGGTTACCAGTTCGGACCGGGAATAATCGTTTAGGCCTTCCATTACAACGGGCAATTCCAAGCCGATTAAAATGAATACCAATCCATTAAGTGCAAATACCACCGTCGACCAGGCACCATATGCCTGCATTCGCGTGGCACCAGTGGAAAGTATTTCGTGCGAGCGGTATGAAAGGAACAAACCACCGCTGACAACAGCCATTACACCAGAAAAATGAAAATGCTCCGCAGCCAGATACATGAAGTACGGCGTCATCAGCGTGAGTGTAACGTCTATACTTGAGGTGGTGGGTAAAAACCGGTGAATCACATATACAATATGAGCGATGGCAAGGCCTACAACCATGCCCATTCCCGCGGCTACAAAGAATTGCACGACTATTTCTTGAAAAACAAATTGTCCGCTGACGATTGCGGCGAGCGCAAATCGGAACACGATCAAACTGGAGGCATCGTTTACAAGACTTTCACCTTCAAGTATGGCGG
>DASQTN010000631.1:0-15746 GCA_035641895.1 Chryseolinea sp.
AATTTGTAAAATTATAAGTCATTGCCGAGGCTTTTGCCTCAGATCCCTCGTAATTGTAGACGATATTTTCACCGCGGAGTAACGAAGACACAAAGACGATATTGACCCACGCTTCGTCATCTCTGCGTTAAAATTTCAACAGAAACTAGTAAATATTAATACTGAGTTTCGTTGGGCCGAAAACGCACTGAATCAACGCGGCGAACATTCAACCATAACGAGCGTATCAAACTTCAACTCTATGTTTTTCCCGTCAGTATTTTTTTCATCTCAGGATGATACTGCGATGTCTGGAACTCGATAATACTAAACTCAGCCAACTTGAATTTGTGGAATGGATCCTCCTTAATTATCAGATTTATCTCTTCGAGCGAATTTGCCAATGCCAGTATGATACCGCCGGTGCGAGGAACTTTTCTTCCAGATGCGATGAAAACATCTTGTTTATAATACTTTCGAAGAAATTTTACGTGATCGACCATGTATGCGTCGAGCTGTTCAAGGGGTACGATGTAATTCAAATTGATAATGAACATAGATAGTTTTAAATAATCCTTTGAAAATTTTATCCTTTCAAGCTGAAATCTGCTTAACACAAAACTTTGCAACTTAAGCGTGATTTGTCGAATTCCCCAGAGGCGAGCATGCTAAATCCGTAGTCGGTTGAAATTCTTTCTTGTTGGTCGCGCATTCGCATCAATCAAAATACTTGTTCTGATATTTGTGTCGATTATCTTTGTCTATGCCATCACCTTCTCCGATTATCAGTCCAAAAGAAATTCCCTTAGGAGCAGCTATAATCATCGATGCCCGAAGCGGTGCAGACGCGTTTCAACGTTATAAATCAAGCCACCTGGTCGGGGCGTTGCATGCTGATCTGGACAAGGAACTTTCCAAAAAATCACAGGATGCAGCCGACGGCGGAAGACATCCTCTTCCAGAAATCAAAGGTTTTGCGGCCTTTGTTGGCAAGCTTGGCATTTCTCCGTCGACTTCTGTAATCGTCTACGATGACAAAAACGGAGCAAACGCCGCGGCGCGTTTTTGGTGGATGCTGCGCGCTCTGGGACATGAGAGAGTTCAGGTTGTTGATGGCGGTTTAGAAGCGATTATTCGGGAAACGCTACCCATGAGTTCCGCGACTCAAGAACCGAGAAGTACTTCACCATATCCGGCCAAAGAGTGGCAACTTCCCACTGTAAACATAAACGAGGTTAAAAACGCTGCAAGCGATCCTGACGCATTGATCATAGATGTCCGCGAAGCCTACCGGTACCGTGGTGAAAAGGAACCGATCGACCTTGTTGCTGGTCACATTCCTGGCGCCATCAATATTCCCTATCTCGAGAACCTCGCCACTGATGGAAGTTTTCGCTCTGCCGGGGAGCTTTCTGCTCAATATAAGCAGGCCCTCGACGGACGGGATCCTTCACGTGTTATTGTACATTGCGGATCAGGTGTAACGGCCTGCCATACCCTTTTAGCATTGGAACAGGCAGGAATCAAGGGCGCTAATCTTTACGTCGGTTCTTGGAGTGAATGGTCACGCAGGGATCTGCCCGTGGGAAAAGGTGAATCATAATCAAAAAAAAGCATCCATTCTCAGCTTAACTGAGAAATTAATAGGCCATACAAATCTTAAATCTCAATTTAAATTCAAAAATTATGAAATCCTGCCTCGTTCTAGTGTTTACCTGTATTATGTTTTGTGTCGTCGCACAAAACCAACCTTCCACCGCACCTTCACTTCCGTTGTACGGAGAATCCATTACGTTGGAGAAAGCAAAAAAGGTTGTTGCGGCAGCCCAGGCTTTTGCGACTGGAAAGCAATGGATTATTGCTGTAGCAATTGTCGACACAGGAGGAAATCTTGTTCTCCTTGAAACGATGGATAACACACAACGGGCTTCTGTTGAAATTGCCATTGGCAAGGCAAAGACCGCTAACAACTTCAAACGCCCTACAAAAGCGCTGGAAGATGCTATTGCAGGCGGCGGTGCAGGTGTAAGAATCCTGGCGGTTCCAGGCCTTTTCCCGATTGAAGGAGGTGAACCGATTTACGTCAATGGAAAAATCGTCGGGGCCATTGGCGTTTCCGGTATGTCGGCAGCCCAAGATGGTGAAATCGTAAAGGCAGCTCTGGCAGCTACGAAATAAGAGTCGGGCTTTAAAGAGTCGGGCTTCACGCAAAGCGGACCGGATTACACGTCAGCAGGCTTTGCGTGAATTTTTTTTTACGATACTTATAGACATCACTAAAATAAAAAAATATACTCCCCTAAATTGGCAACTTAGTACGAGGCTACAAAAAATAAATGTTTCAAAGCGTGCATATTTTACTAAGGTTGGTGACAAGGAGGAGTGAAATTGGAAAGGTGAAAAAATTGTAACGGAATCCTCGAAACCCACAGACAAGCCAAGGAGCTGACCAGTTCTAAATGCTAGTTGGTATTGAATATTTTTTAGGTCGATTCTCAAATTGATTCAACGTTATCTTTTTTGGACAAGCAAACTGTAGATCAGACTAACCCATTGTGGGGAGTTTTATTCACATCGCAGTTTTTACTGGGTAGCCAATCCGTATACTGTCACTCTTTCATTTTCAATAAAATACAATACAACCGTCATGTATAGGATGAGTTTTTTTAGGTATGCATGCAATTTGCACACGCCCTTTTGAACGTATTTTAAAAATAAAATGGACAATGACAAAAAGATAATTTTAGCGATTGCCCTGTATGCCGCAATTATGGTTCTGGTCTTTCACAGCGTAGCGGTTCAAGCGCAAATCCAGAAAGAAATTAATAACACCATTGCAATGAATGAAAATTCCGAAATCGCAGTCTTCGAAGAAGAGGTTTCAGACTTTTTAATCAAGTCAGCGGATGCCAGAATGCTGAATGCTCAAGAAGGATTACTGGCTCGCGAAAGGGGAGTCAGCCCATCAATTCGTTTGTACGGCCAACACATGATGGAAGATCATTCTATGCTCTTGAAAAAGATCAAAGTGCTTGCAGCAGAGCGCAATATTTACCTGTCCGACAAAATAAGCAATCGAAAAGTTGAGGAGCATCAAAATTTATCTGAAGAAACCGGTCATGAGTTCGATGAGAAGTTTGTCAAACTACTTATTAGCGACTATGAAAAGGATGTTAAGCTTTTCCGGAAAGCCGCTCAATACAATGATCCTGAGATTAGCGCCTTTGCTCAACAATACTTGCCACTGATTCAAAGTCACCTGGACAGAGTTAGAAAAATTAAATCGACATTGAACAATTAGCAAACTGCATTGCAGGCTGGATCAGCGTGCCTCATTTCCATTAACATGGGCTTTGAAACTAGGAATGATTTCCTCAATCCATTGTGCCCTTATTCTTGAAAACATGTTGAGGAAGTTTCTTAACTTGAAGGAAATGAATGAAAAATGAGAAAGTTCTTTTTGCTTATTCTCTCTTGGCCCCTGTTTCTAATTCCGTTTAGCACCCTTGCTCAAGTCGCTGAAAAACCCGACGACTTTCTTACGCCCGCCTTTCATCAGGAGAAGCGGGAGGAATTAAGGCGAATAATGCCGCCCAATTCCGTTGCTGTTTTTTTTTCCAACCCCGTTCGAAGCAGGTCGAATGACGGATTCTATAAATACCATCCCGATCCAAACTTTTATTACCTGACCGGGTATCAGGAGCCTGATGCCGTATTGTTCATCTTCAAAGAAAAGCAGACGATCAATAATAAAGAGTCCAACGAAATTATTTTTGTTCGTAAACACGACGCTTTGAAAGAATTATACGATGGCGCCAGGCTTGGGGAAGAAGGCGCACGTGAGATACTGAAATTCCAGGTCGCCTATGAGGGTCCTGAATTTCAGACTTTCCCTATTGATTTTTCTAAATACGATAAAGTTCTCTTTTATGACTTTTTCAACGACGTTCGAGATACGAAGGAAAAAGGGGATCTCTTCGATTTGATTGAACAATTCAAACAAAAAGTCGGCTATACAAAGAAGGACCTGAACGTAACGCTGGAACCTAAAAAAAATAACATTGACCTGGTTTCGCTGGATGAATTAATGAAAAAACTGCGTGGCATCAAGTCTCCAGTCGAAATTGAGTTGTTGCGCAAAGCGATTAATATCTCAACCGTTGGACAGCTCGAAGCCATGAAGTCTATCAAGCCGGGAATGTCTGAAATGCAGGTCCAGGGATTACATGAATTTATTCATAAAAGTTATACAGCCGAGGATCAAGGATATCAAAGTATCGTGGGTGCCGGTCACAATGGTTGTGTTTTGCACTACAGAGAAAATCACAAACCATCAGTTCAGGATGGCGAACTCATTTTGATGGATGTGGGGGCGCAATACCGCGGTTACACGGCTGATGTTACGCGTACCATCCCCGTTAATGGAAAATTTTCGAAGGAACAAAAACAGATTTACGATCTGGTGTATAAAGCGCAGTCGGCAGCCTGGGAGTTATGTAAAGAAGGAACGACCTTCGATGCTTTAACACAAATCACAGAACAAGTAATCAACGCAGGACTGGTGGAGTTGAAACTTTATAAAAGTACCAGCCCCGCCGATATTGTAGATCCTGCAACAGGGAGAAACCGGTATAATCCTCACGGATGCTGCCATCATATCGGACTCGATGTGCACGACAAGGGAGACTACGATATTTTAAAAGAGGGCATGGTCATTACGATTGAGCCCGGAATTTACATTCCCAAAGGCAGCCCGGCCGATCAAAAGTGGTGGGATATCCCCGTCAGAATTGAAGATGATTTTTTGGTTAAAAAAGACGGCTGTGAAATCTTATCGGAAATGGCTCCCAGAAAAAGTGAAGAAATTGAAATGGTAATGAAGGAGTCCAGCGTTTTTAATAATCTCCAGCTTCCAAACATTGATCGAAAGAAATAACGTATCCCTTGCTCCTATCGGAGGTTTCTTATCATCTGTTTTGGATAAAAATTTTGGTTGCCTTTCATCTTTATACATTTTCATTTTCTGAAAGTGATGCTGGATATTACCTACTTCATTTCTTTTCTAGTCTTGTGGAATGCAACATTTTTACTTTCCAGGTTTTATCGTCTTTAATCAAGACAGCGCTTTCCAGCCATTTTATGGTTTTTTTGTTTCCATTCGCGTGTATGTCCGCGGTATTATAATAACTCACAAATGCCATTTTGTTTTGCACTTCTGTCTGAAAGAAATCCAGGGTGTTGACGCGTTTAAAATCCGCCGGCCGAGGTTTTCTAAAATATGACCGGATAGTATCGAGCGTCCATACTTCTCCTGTTTCGAGGATCGTTACATCTGCCGTAACCGCTTGCTCCATTTTGGCAATGTTCCCTTCGGAAAGTGCATCAAATACCAAGTTTACAACCTGTTGCACTTGTTGTTTCTCAGATTGAATTTGCGCAAGCGCGGTTGACGTGAAACAGATGACAAATATGAGAAGCTTCATTTTTTTGTAATGATTATTTGACAAAATGAGTATTTATTTTTCGCAAAACCGAATATACCATTTCTTTCTTCAGATAGACAGGTATTAAGATGCGTTCATTGCTGACTATCGTAATTTTCACAGATGATTTTGAAATCGTAAAAAATCATTGTATACTTGTACTATATGTATATGACAATATTATACTAGTATAATGATCCAGTTTAAATTAGATCCTAAAACGGGTTCTCCGTTCTACAGGCAGATTATTGATCAGATTAAATTTGGGATTGCTGCGGGGAATCTCAAGACCGGAGAACAACTACCGACCGTAAGATCACTGGCTGTGGATCTTAAAGTGAACCTTAATACTGTCGCTAAGGCGTATAAAGAGTTAGAAATTCAAAGCATATTAGAAACTCAACAAGGTACCGGGACTTTCATAAGCGATATTAAAGTTCAGATACCAGCCAAAGACAAGAATAATAAGCTAAAGGAAATATGTAACGAATTTTCCGCGATCGCATTCAGCTACGGATTTTCAGTAAATGACATCATCAATCAACTTGAAAAACAAAAATAACATGGAAGCAGCTACAACCAATATTAAGAGTGAAAACCACACCTTCAAGTGGAATCCCGTCTCGACTACGATCTTGCTTATTATGGTTGGACTGATCAGTTATTTTTTTTATCTGGAATACCTTTCAGTTCCTGCAGCAATAGTTCTTACAATTGCATCGGTTTTCCTTGCCAGATCAATTCACATAGCCGATCAATGGGAAAAAGCTGTTGTTTTAAGGATGGGTAAATTCAACGGGCTTAAAGGTCCCGGCATTTTTATGATTGTTCCAATCCTCGACAAGATCGACAAGTTCATCGATCAGCGTGTCCGTGTCACTGAATTCAAAGCCGATCAGACCTTGACAAAGGATACCGTCCCTGTGAATGTCGATGCCGTTGTTTACTGGACTGTCTGGGATGTCGAAAAAGCCGCGTTGGAAGTACAGGAATATAGGACCGCTATCTGGCAAATCGCCCAAACCGCGCTACGCGATATGATTGGGAAAAATGAATTGGCTGACTTGCTTCAGGAAAGGGAAAAAATTGCCGAAGATTTACAAAAAATACTGGATCACAATACCAATCCCTGGGGCATTACCTGTCAGACCGTGGGTATAAAGGATATCATTATACCCCAGACGTTGGCCGATGCTATGAGTAAAGAGGCGCAGGCAGAGCGCGAGCGCCGAGCCCGGGTTATTCTTGGAACTGCCGAGACAGAGATTGCCGAAAAATTTGCAAAGGCCAGTGAGCAGTATAAAAATAATCCCGTTGCCCTACACCTTAGGGGAATGAACATGTTGTTTGAAGGTTTGAAAGAAAAAGGCTCGATGGTTATAGTTCCGAGTTCGGCGCTCGATTCGATGAACCTGGGTGCGATGGGCGGTTTAATTTCTCTTGCGAAATCGAATGAGCCCGAGAAAAAAATATAAAATTATGTATTACCAAGCGTAGGTGGCAAAAAGATCTGAATTGATCCCCAAATGAAAGTTGTTGCTACGCGAAGGGATCTCGTGAGACTTGAACAGGAAAGTAATCGGCGTTTATGTTCAAGAAGGGTATTGCCATAAAATATTTCGTTTCCACAAAAAAAAACGCGCACGATGCTAATCTCTTTTAGATAACCTGCGAAGAAATCTACCGAGTGCTATCCCTAAAGGCCTAATAACAATAGCCGTTATAAGGCAAAAAAAAATATATCTAGCAATCGCTTGTCGCAGGTCATCTCCTAACGTAAAAAAAGCAAAACCACTTATTAATGCGATTATAAAAATCACCCATTTAGCATTCATGATGCCAAATTTAAAAGAAACAACAGTTGGACTGACGCGATAGTCATGTATCCGATGAGGCGCTTTTGAGCAATGCTGACTTTAGCTCTCATCGAAAAATCTCATCGTGATGTCGTGGTACTCTTTCAAAAGTCTGTTATATAAACCAATTTCTTTTGTGTACCCAATAATCTTGATAAGATCCTTGCTTGAGGTCTTGTTGGTTACTGGCGGCATCACACAACTGATATTCATGCCAGTTTTTTGCATAGCGTAGGTTTTATTGGCAAATGAATTTTCGCTCGTTGCCTGGCCACAAACCTCGAAGGTCTTTTTGGAATCATCCTTTATAATCTGCCAATATTTTGAATACAAATCCAGCGGGTTAGTTTCGAAGATTTGCAAATGTAACGTTTAGAACTTGAATTAGCTTGCAGAAGTACGCGTGTTAGCTGTTTAGATTTCGTGCTATAAAGGACAATATCCCTGTTTCTGGAATGCTTCGCATTTTGCCCATTGTAACGGCAAAACCTAAGGTTAAAAAAAAGAATTAAATTAGTAACCGATCTAAAACTCAGAAGTAGATATACTGTGGATAATATGCGTTGACCCTTTTACAATAAAACAATTCCAATGATCAAAAGCTATTTCAAAATCGCCTGGCGGAACGTCTTGAAGAACAAAATCTATTCTTTAATAAATATTGGCGGTCTTGCCGTCGGAATGGGAGTAGCAATATTGATCGCGTTATGGGTATACGATGAATTGACTTTTGATAAATTTCACCCCAATTACGACCGCATTGCACAAGTAATGCAACATCAAACGTGGAATGGAGAGATCGGAACACAAGAGGCTAATCCGGCCGCCCTCGGGGAAGAAATTCGCAATGTTTATGGCAATGACTTCAGCCATGTTTTACAGGCTTCTTGGAATTATAATCATACGTTAACGTACGGCGAAAAGATGTTTTTAAAACCTGGCTGTTATTTCGAGCCTGGCATAACCGATATGCTGAGTCTGAAAATGATACATGGTACCCGGGACGGTTTAAAGGAAATGAATTCCATACTGCTTTCGGAGTCCGTAGCAAAAACCTACTTTAACAACGATGACCCTATCGGAAAGATATTTCGGGTCGATAATGAAGTAGACGTAAAAGTAACGGGAGTTTTTGAAGATTTTCCCTACAATTCATCCTTCCGGGAAATGACGTTCATCTTGCCATGGTCCTTGTACCTGAGTCAAAACAAGTGGGTTAGGGAAATGGAAGACCCATGGGATAGCAACTTTACGCGCACCTTTGCGATGATCGACGATCAGGCTGACATGGAAAAAGTCTCCGCCAAAATTAAGGATGTAAAGCTTAACAAAGTTCGACCAGAAGGTCGACGTTACAATCCTGCAATATTCCTTCATCCTATGAGTAAATGGCATTTGTATTCCGACTTCAAAAATGGTGTCAACACTGGTGGGCAAATAGATAATGTCCTGCTGTTTGCAACTATCGGCATATTCGTGTTGATACTTGCCTGCATTAACTTCATGAATTTAAGTACTGCCCGTTCTGAAAAAAGAGCAAAAGAAGTAGGCATACGCAAAGCAATCGGATCAGTACGAAAACAATTGATCACGCAATTTTTCAGCGAATCCATGTTGATTGCTGCGCTTGCGTTTCTTTTTTCAATACTGCTGGTGCTTCTCATCCTGCCTTATTTCAATTCGGTGGCAGACAAAAAAATAAGTTTACCATGGGCCAGCCTGCTCTTTTGGATAATGGGGTTAAGCTTCAGCCTAATAACAGGCATGTTTGCGGGATTGTATCCAGCACTGTTCCTTTCGTCCTTTCAACCTGTAAAAGTTCTCAAAGGTACTTTTCGGGTAGGTCGCTATGCTTCGATACCAAGAAAGGTGCTGGTGGTGCTGCAGTTTACGATCTCCATCACGTTGATTATCGGGACGATGGTTGTGTATAAGCAAATTAATCATGCCCAAAACCGACCCATTGGCTATAGCAAGGACGGATTAGTTAGCATTCCTGTTACAGGGCCAATACATGAACATTTTGATGCAGTCCGCACAGAGCTGATAAACGCAGGTGCCATTGTTGAGATGGCCGAATCAGGTAGTCCTACTACTGCTGTGTACAACACGAACGGTGGATTTAACTGGGAGGGCAAAGATCCTAACCAAGCAGTCGATTTCCCAAACAATGCTGTAAGTGTTGATTACGGTAAGACTATTGGCTGGGAGCTCGTTGAGGGAAGGGATTTCTCACGCGACTTTGCCTCTGATTCAAATGCTTTTGTTATAAATGAAGCGGCTGTCAAATTTATCGGATTCAAAGGCAATCCTGTGGGACAAGTGATCCATTGGGACGAGACACCGTTTACAGTCATCGGCGTTGTAAAGGATTTATTAGTACAATCACCCTATCAACCCGTACGAGCTTCCCTCTGGCACCTTGGCGATGGAATGCAGAATGTCTTCCTGCTAAGGGTCAACCCTAGGTCTAGTGTAAAGGATGCCGTAGGTAAAATCGAAGAAGTCTTTAAACGCATTAATCCTGCTTCGCCCTTTGATGCTTCTTTTGTAGATGAAGAGTACGCGCGGAAGTTTAGCAATGAAAAACGCATTGGCGAGCTCGCTACTTTTTTTGCTATCCTTGCTGTGTTCATTTCATGTCTAGGGTTGTTCGGATTGGCATCTTTTGTTGCAGAACAACGCACTAAAGAGATCGGTATACGAAAGGTTCTCGGTGCCTCAGTGTCAAATTTATGGCGAATGTTGTCGCAGGATTTTGTGGTGCTTGTGATCATTTCGAGCTTTTTAGCCGTACCTTTTGCTTATTACTTTATTAGTGATTGGTTAAAGCAGTTTGAATACCGTACCGACCTATCATGGTGGGTATTTATCATTTCAGTCTTGGGCGCGATCATTATTACACTTTTAACTGTGAGTTATCAAGCGATCAAAGCTTCGTTGATGAATCCGGTGAAAAGTTTGCGGACGGAGTAGTCTTGAACTATGATAAAGCTGATATACATGGTGGCCTATGATTCGATTACACCGTATCGGCCTTAGCTAGCAAATTTGTCGCTGATCGTTATCTTAGAACTTATAGCTTTGGGAGACATGGTCAGCATGTCATCATGTACATCAGCTTCATCATTGTTCAATAATATGATCGGCGCTGCAACGTCCCGTTGCATGTGATGGTGAAAGAACGGCCTTATCCCAAGGCTCTGTGTCGGTTATGAAGGGCGATAAAACATAGTCAATATGTTTATCTTCGGAATCATTATGACGGCTTTCATCTGCCTTCTATACGATTTTCCAAGGTTTACCCGCCGGAAATAGTCTACACCAAACCGGATTTTTGCAAAAAATTGCCAGACAACGTTCTCAATTCCTTTGCTCGACATATTTTTATTGCTGGTCGTGCGTTAAAATTGCCGACGAATATCAGAACGCGCTATATTCGCGTTAACTGCATTTATGAAGAACATGAAAATTATAGTCCTGTTGGTCGTTTTTCTAGTTACCCTCACATCCATTGACCTCCTGGCGCAGCGAAAAAATCCTGGGAATACAAGCTCGGCCCGGGCGGCCTATGGTTTTCCAACCGGACAATACAAAGCAAAAAAAAAGAAGCAAAAGAAGCAGCGCAAAGTCAAGGCTCGAAAAAAGAAACCAAGCCAGCCTGCATATCGGAAAAAAAATCCGTGGGTAAACTAGAATCAAGGTAAAAATTCCCACATGTGTGGACCGTAACTACCGGCTCGTCCACCGAAAACAAACATTCTGTCATTTATTGTAAATGAACTAGTCAGTATTGAAAATGCACTCGGAAACTTTGCCAGCTCTCGCCAGGAGTTAGCACCAGGATCATACTCATACATTTTAGCGTGGTCTTTTTCGGACAATCCCAGATAACCTTTGGAAGTACTCGAAAATGAGATTCCCAATAAATAGTTAACATTGGGAAAGTCAGCTATTTGCTTCCATTGACCCGTTTTCGCACTATAGCTATAGATATCTGAATGAATTGGTGGGGCTCCTGCAGACGATCCCAATCCTACATAGGCATTATCGCCGATCACAAATGAAAACGCAGTCGATCGTTCAACACCGGGAAAATTATCAATTTGTATCCACGTGTTTTGGGATATCTCATATCTCCAAAAATCATTGTAATAGCCAGACTCTGTGGTCGTACCGTTACCAGTACCGAAGTAGATACTTCCACCAAGTCCAAAGCCCGTTATATGCGGACGGCTTCCCGTTGGAAAAGGTGACAGGTATTTCCACGAATCAAGAATAGGATTGTATTCATACATCTTCCCGGTGTAGTCGATAACGTACGCTTTGTCATTGGTAGTTACCGCGTATTCAACATAAACCGAAAAAGGATAATCGTTTTTCCGTGTCCAAAGATCTTTCGCGGGATCATAGCTCCAAACATCCTGAAGATGACCTTTCTCAATATTGCGACCTGACACCACATACCCTTTACCTAAAAGCGAAAATGAAAGGGCATAAGCACGTCCCTCAAATGGAAGATCGTTTAGTTGCTTCCAGGTACCCAGTCGGGGATCGTTGTCATCAGAACACGACAGTATAACAAAGGCAGCCAGATATAGAATGTATTTTGCCATTACACGCAACAGTCAATATGAAACAAAAGAAACAATCCCGGTAACATCAATCAGAATTATACTTAAAAGGTAACACACTGGTTAAACTGGTTTATGCTCCATTTTATGACAGGTTGCGCGTTTTCCTTGACCAAATGCAGCTTTTTGCAGGGTGGAGCTGGCTGAAAATCGTTAAATTCAATGGATGGACCGATTCTGGAAATACAAATTTGACCATGTCATCTTTTGGGGCGCTACCGTTGGGTTCCACATGTTCACAAAAATCAGTTTGCTGCAGAAAGCTGGGTTTTATCAATTCGTGCTGGAAGTTATGGTTCGAAATGGCTTACTGGCAATAGTGATTTACCTAAACTTGTTTGTCCTAATTCCCAAGTATGCACAACAAAAAAAAGTGATTAACTACCTTGCTTTTTTATTGGTCACTATAGGACTATACGTAATTGTTAAAAACGCGCATGATGTCTACCTGAACTCATATATTTTAGGCGACGAAAGCCGGTCATTCTTTTTTTATAACACGTTTTACAACCTTTCAATTGCATTATTTTACCTCGCTTTCAGTGTAACGCTCCACTTGAGTAAAGCATGGTATTTCCAGCGGGAGCTTATCAGAAAAATGGAAATCGAAAAACTAAGCGCAGAATTGGAATACCTTAAAGCACAAATCAATCCCCACTTCGTTTTTAATTCTATCAATACAATTTACTTTCAGATTGATAAACAAAATTCACACGCCCGCGAGTCGCTATCGGCCTTTTCTGAGATGCTTCGGTATCAACTGTACGAATGCAATGGCAATGAAATTGACATCGAGAAAGAAATCACTTATTTAAAAAATTATGTAGAGCTGCAACGCATGCGTAAGGATGAAAATTACAATATTTCCTTTATCGCCGATGAAAATCTTAAAGGGTTTACTATTTCACCGTTGCTGTTGATCCCGTTTGTTGAAAATGCATTCAAACATGTTTCGCATTATCCTCATAAAAATCAGGTGAGAATTGCAATCGGTAAGCATAAAAACAACTTTGAATTTTCAGTTTTCAATACGAAAGAGGAAAAGTCAATGACCAACGGGCACGCAGGTATAGGATTGAAAAACGCCAAGCGCCGACTTGAGTTACTGTACAAAGATCGGCACAAGCTGATCATCGACAACGAGACGGATTGTTACGAGGTAAACCTTTCGCTGCGAATCCCATGAAAAACATTCAAGTCGCGACATGAAACTAAATTGCCTCATTATTGATGACGAACCGATTGCACGAAAAGGCCTCGAAGAGCATGTTCAGGAAATTGACTTTCTTCACTGTGTGGCTTCCTGTGAAAATGCGCTAAAAGCTTCTACTTATCTCAATGATCAAAAAATTGATTTAATATACCTGGACATTCATATGCCCAAAGTCACAGGAATTAATTTCCTACGAAGCTTGAAAAATCCGCCCCTGACGATTTTAACAACTGCTTATTCTACCTATGCCCTGGAAGGATACACGCTTGACGTGATTGATTATCTGGTGAAGCCAATAACTTTTGACCGATTCTTAAAAGCTTCCCAAAAGGCAATGGAATTTTTTCAACTAAAGTCTAGCGCAGCTAATCAGAGTTCCAAGGCCACTGACTATTTTTTCGTTCGTTGCGACCGGAAGTTTGAAAAGGTATTTTTTCATGACGTCTTTTACGTTGAGGGTCTGCAAAACTACGCCATTATTCACCTTCCGAATCGAAAATTAATTACGTATATCACATTAACAAGTCTGGAGAATCAATTGCCGAAGAACGAATTTCTAAAAGTTCACAAGTCGTTTTTGATTTCGGTACCTCACGTTAACGCTATTGAAGGAGATGAAATAATCATTGGCGACGCTCGAATTCCCATCAGCCGAAATCTCAGGGAACAAGTAATTCACCAAATTTTAGGCAACAGCCTTTTTAAACGTTAGACGTTTGCAATAGGGATATCCGAAGTGCAAGCTACCCGGTCACAGCACTGATAACTTGGAACACTTCGGTAACCTACCATTTCAACATGTTTAGTTCAAAGCGGTCTTCGCTTCACCAACGATATTCAGATTTGCTATCTGTTGACCTTCCGGAAATTCTTTTGAGGAATAAAAAAGCTTAAGCGTATTGATTCCCTTTTGTTTTAATGCCACAATATCTTTTACAGGACAAGTCATCGGATCTTTATAACCTGAAGTCGCCCCTTCAAACCTCCAGTCTTTTAGAACTTGATTCTTGTCACCTTTAATAATAATGGCTCTGCCTGACACAGTCCTTCCGCATTCGTTGTATTTGATAATGAGCTGGCTGTGGTTATCCGATGGATCAATTTGCAACGTCGGTATAGTGCTTTTTGAATCCACGTATTGATCTGCGATCATTTTGTCATCCAGGAAAACCTGAAAGTTATGTGCGCCAATTATGTGTGAAAATGAGAAGAAAATTGAGCAGAGCGACACTCCTACCAGTGCATGAGCCCATGAAAATCTAATGATCTTTTTCATATGTCTTTAATTTTTTTGGTTTTAAAAAAACTTACAACTACTACACTAAGGAACGCATAAAGGAGATGTGCGTGCAACAACTCTGATCACCTGCAGGCTTTACTTGATGAAAAGCATTGAATGCTACTTCGCGGGAAAGGTAGTTGTGTAAGGAGGCCGCTCCTTGTTTCAGGGATACGAAAATTTTTTGCTAACGAACTGGGTTACCTAGAAGGTGCAATAACACTAAGTAAGTTGACCGCTCTTTGCGGATGACGTTGTTTAGCCAAAGGAAAATCAATATGACGAAAACTTGCCTATTCATTCTCTTGGTTTGTTTGTCGAACATGTCGCGGGCACAAGCGCCAACATTATATTTCAACCCAAACGACGGGTCGGAGACCTATGCTTACAACTCTTCCGGTAATATCAATGCGTTCGGGAAGTTCAGCCTAAATAACAACGTCTCAGTAAACCAAACTGCTTCGGTCGCGCAAGAGATCGAAACAATCATTAAAAAAGTAAATGATAATTTTAATAGCGTGAACGCTTCACAAGATGCCAACGACCAGTATAACATCCGTAACGCCCAATTTGTCGTGTCGCTCGCGAAAGCAGTACAGGAGGTAACTGTCCTTCTTGACGAACAGCGTAAAGAGATAATCGCTCTGAAAAAACAAATCGCTGCCATAGATTCGAAAGACCTCACTGCCGACAAAATTGCGGCCTCAAATCAGATTGTCTCGCTCTCTCAGAATTATTCGAATCCGTCGTCCACCGAAACGGAGATCGGGGTTTCGTTACCAAAAAACATCACCAATGCAAACCTGGTTTTTTATACGTTGGAGGGCAAACAGCTGAGACTATTACATCTTTATAATCGCGGCGATTTTACTGTGAAAATAGACAGAAATGAGTTGACCCGTGGACTTTGTTTCTATGCATTGATGATTGATGGAAAAATAATTGACTCAAAGCAACTCCTCGCCAAATAAAATACTTTCAGAAACATAACTTTTAACTAAACGGTTGGCCCTGAAGATCAAAGTTTAAACGTTGTCGGGTATTTCACCACGGTATCAGTTTCCTACCAAAGATTCTGGTGAGATGATCAAAAATGAAGACGAAAAAGTGATTGCCAACCCCATCGCATACTACCTCTTAGACGTGGCGTTGTTATTATTCAATTCCGCGCGTCAAAGCCGTGGTAACAACCGGTATCCGAACAACGTGTGCACTGTGCGCGAGTTCTTAAGGTGTGGTCTATCAGTTTCTAGTAAGATAGACGCACTTTCGCTAACATAGTTTCCCAATTTGGTTATTCTA
>DASQTN010000632.1:0-6293 GCA_035641895.1 Chryseolinea sp.
GAACGATTCAATGCCCTCGCGGTGGCAAGATTAACATAATTAACCAAAGCAATTACCAGTGTAATGAGGCCGATCACCAGGAAGAAATATACTGTGCGATAGCTTCCAGCTACAATATCCGCCGCACCGCCAATCTCTGAATTAAGGTGTATGTCACGTAGAGGTTGAACATGCATGGCAGCACGAGCTCCTTGTTGCTTAATAACTTCGCCGCGATGCTTCATGTAAACATCGGTCATCTTTTGTTCGACTGCCACAATGTTTGCGTCGGGATGAAGTTCAATATAAGTACTGAAATTATTCCAGCTCCAGCCACCTTCGGGTTCTGAGCGGTATTCTTCCCCTTTCAGAAGGTCATCCATTGGCAACAAAATTTCAAACTGAAGATGAGAATTGGTGGGAGGGTCGTTAAAAACGCCTGTTACTGTATAAGTTTTGTTAACAGCTCCCACAACCGTGAGCGCCTGGCCTTCAGGCCTGGCGTTGCCAAAATATTTTTGAGCCGCGGATTGAGAGATCAGGGCTGTACCGGATATTAAAGGGTTGTCAAGATCGCTAGTCACCATGGGAAAAGTAAACATCTTCATGAATGCTGGTTCAGCGTAGAGAATAGCATCTTCTTCGAAAACCTTGTCAGGCGTGTTTGGATTGGAAACGAGAGCGTTATCTGAATGAATCCTGGTAATGTGAACGATTTCCGGCACGCCATCTATCAGCGCTGGCGTCAATGCTTGCGCGGTGTAGGCCTCTCCCGTCCCGAGGTCGTCAGTTCCACGTGCATAGGCTTGTAATACTCTGTAAAGGTTATCTTTCTTTTGATGAAACTGATCGAAGCTTGACTCCAGGGCAATGTATTGAAAGATGATCAGGCAGCATGTCATGCCGATTGAAAGCCCTGCAATATTGATAATTGAAAAGCTTTTATTGTGGAGTAGATTTCTTACGGCTATTTTAAAATAGTTTTGAAACATCGATTTAAGTTTTGGTTAGCAGCTGAAACAGTGTTGGCAAGAAAGGTGCCACGGGAATAGGCCGCTAAGCGGCGGAAATGAATTGTTTTTGAATTCTTCTTTTGTTCGCATCCGCACTGAGCTATACGAAAACGGACAGGTGTGAGAGTATTCCAGACTAGATAAGTTTGCAAGGACGTGATTTACCGGCCCGTAAGCGACGTCTTTCAGAGCCATGGACAGACCATGATTTGCAGCGAAGAATTCTTATGAAGATCCCTAAGTACCGCGGCGGGAGGTACCGCTTAAAATAACGGCCTATTCTCCAATATTTGGTTTAGGTAGTTTACTTGACAATAAGCAATTGTTCCTTAATCCATGAATATGCTTCTTCCTCGTTCGAGAAAACTCCCAGATGTACATTGTATTCCTCAAATTTTTGTTCGGCATCTTGCTTAAAATTTTCCATCGGATAATCAGCAAAAATACTTTCACCTAAAATCACAGCGTGGATTTTTACACCTGCTTTCACAAACAGTAGATCTTCCCATTCATCCACCAACCAGGTTTCCATCTTCTCATCAAGCTCACCGAGTTGTGTTGTATCCGCTAGCCAGGCAAGGCTTATATACGATTTCTTTAACACCTTATATTCTTCCGATACTTTAAGCAAGTTCAATTTGAATTGCTCACCCGGCGTTGCTTTCTTCCAATAGTGTCGTAAAACCGGTAAAGAATCGTCCAGCTCACAAATAAGAAACTCATTATCAAATATCTGCATAACCATGGGCCCAATTTACAACTTTGTAACGTGTAAGACTGATGCTTCGATACAATGTCCGCTAGAAAACTTCGTGTTACGCAAGGCAAACTTCGCGCCCAATGCAATCTCCCTCTTTGCAAGCTGCGAATGCGGGCTCATAGGAGGGAGGGCTATTTTAAGTCAACAATCGGCCACCCTTCGCTATCCCATTTCAATTCTGTAACGATAAGTTTTGAAATTCCATCCGGTATCGAATAACCATGAGCGACAAGGTACTCCTTGCCATCGATATTATAAACTGAATTGTGTCCCAGCGCTGCCCATTTTATTCCATCGCCAATAGCAATAACGGTTCCCCCGCCATCCATCATTGAAAATTCTGCCCGATCCACATAAGGTCCAGTTACAGATTTTGATCTCCCCACGACAATATGATAGTTGCTCTTTACCCCCCGGCAGCACATATCAAAGGAGACGAATTGATAGTAGTAATCGCCGTGCTTATAAATGAAGGCGCCCTCCGTTTGGCTGTCTTCCAGACTGTAGGTATATAATTTCTGGTTGCTAGGGCGGCGTGAGATGGAATGCCACTCTTCAGGCCATTTAAGTTTCATCATATCATCAGTCATTTTCACTGCCTTGATGCCGTCCCAAAACGAACCGAAGATAAACCACGGAGTACCCTTTTCATCTACGATCACGTTTGGATCGATGGCTTGCCACATATCGCGGTTCAACACAGACTGGACAATCTTACCGTGATCCGTCCATTTGTATTGCGAACTTTTCGGGTTAAGTGTAGGCGTCGATGCATGTCCGATCGCAGCGTGCGGCTTTCCCGGCATCGCGTTACATGAATAAAACAAATGATACCTTCCTTGATAGAAAATTATGTCAGGTGCCCAGATGTCTCCCTTAAAATCCGGCAGCGCCTCTTTCACCCATGCAGGATCCTTATCGAACACAGGTTTGCCTCTTTGCCAGGTCTTTAAATCTTTTGAATACAGTGTGCTGATACCCGGACCGGTGCCAAATACATAATACGTGTCGCCATCTTTAGCCATTACCGGGTCATGTACCGGAGGACTGTTGGGATCAAAGACTTTTGGTTGAGGCACCGAAGGAGCTGCCGGTTCTTGTGCACTGCTGACGCTTGCAATCACTACCATACTGCAGCAAAGGAGTAATATTTTTTTTGTCATATCTTCTATTATTCGGATGGAAAAAGGATGCTGAAAACAAAAGTGTATTTTTTACAATTATAGAAAACAAACGCGCAAATACAAACTGCGCGATGGCCGTCACCTCCGCTAACGGCGAGGGCGTCACACTTCTCGCTCCGGACGACTTTATAAGAGTGGCTTAGGAGTCGATATACCAGCAGCATGGACAAATTATTTCGAAGCGGAATGCCCACCCCCGGGGAACCGTCATCCAGAGCGAAGGTGCGGTATGCGGTTGGGCGAAGGATCCAAAAGCTACGGAGTGACTACTGAAAACTATTTCTTGTGGCAAACACCGAAAATCCTTGCGCCCATGAAATTCGCCGGCTAACGACATCAGCTCACTTCTTTTTGAAATAGCTATTCGCCTTTGGATGGAATAGCGATATGATCACTACGACCGCAAGAGCAACGTGCATTATCAATTCCGCGGCAGGATGGAAAAAACTAAGAATTACGTGATAGAAAATCCAGACAACTAACAGCCACCGCGCCCAGTTGGCACCACGAAATGTGTATACTCCACCAATGATTGCGAGCATCCTGACGAAAAGAACCAAGCCGACTTCCGGTATGGCAACATCCTTCAATTCTGGGGCATGATAAATTATTCCCACGGTACCGGCGGCTACGAACAGGAAACTAATAAGTGTAATTGATAACGGGCGGTCTTTCATTTTCGAAGGTTTTTGGAATTTATTGTAGTGTCTAGTAGCGGACGTGCATTCGCATATTAAGTTACATTAATGATCAACGGAGTTCCCACCCACTGTAACCATCATCCAGAGCGAAGGGGCGGTATGCGCGGTTTTTGGGCGAAGGATCCCAAAGCTACGGAGTGCCCTGAAGAAGTGGCCGTCTCTGAGGCAGGCTTTATGTAATCGCCACTGATCGGTTCTCGGAAGGCTCATATAAAGTTCGCTATCGGACAATCGTTCCTTAAAACGTACAGCAAACAGCTTGAAAATGCAGGTTGGAACACATAAAACCCAATTGGCTCAATGTTAGCATAATGCAATCGACCATCCTTCAGCTGACCTATGTTTTATAACTATTTTAAAATTGCGCTGCGATTATTATCCCGAAATAAATTAATCAGCGCGATCAATATCCTGGGACTTGCTCTTGCTTTAACAGGAAGTTTAATGATCGGCATTTTTCTCCATGACGAATTAAGCTACGATCGTTACCACGAAAATGCAGATCATATTTATCGCGTTACGCGAAACTTTCTTTCACCTGATGGAAGTGTAAGCTTGCATCTCGGACTCGTTGCTGCGCCGTTTGGTCCATTGCTAAAGAATGACTTCCCTGACATCAAGGAGCAAGGACGTATTCGCCGTTGTTACGAGCCGTTGAGCATTGAAGAGGATGGTAAATTCAAAGAACGGTTGAGCAACAATAATTCCTATTACGCCGAGCCTTCCATACTCAAAATGTTCTCTATCCCTATCGTAGCAGGTGATTTAAAATCAGCGCTCGAAAAACCTTTTACCATGATGGTTTCAGAAGTCACAGCGGAACAATACTTCGGAACAACGGATGTTATTGGAAGACAGCTGAAAATTAACGACGCCATTATTGAGATCACCGGTGTATACAAGACATTTCCTGCGCAGTCACACTGGCATCCGGACCTTCTCGTTTCCTTTAGTACGCTGAATGACGATGCGATTTGGGGACGAGAAAAATTGGAGACAGCCTGGTCTGAAAATAATTTCAGTACCTATATTCTAGTCGATGAACAATTTGATCGGAAAAAAATCGAAGGCCAACTTCCCGCATTCCTTGACAAGCACATGGGAGATCCTGGAAATCCTCAATTGCTAAGTGCGTGGACAAATCTTTTTCTGCAACCATTAGCCTCAATTCATTTACACTCCCATCTTGATTTTGAGCTTGAGGGCAACGGTAGTATTAATCATGTCTATACCATGAGCGCCATTGGTGTTTTTTTGATTTTGATCGCATGCTTCAACTTTATCAATCTGTCCACGGCGCGCGCTACTACGCGTGGAAAAGAAGTCGGGCTACGGAAAGTAGTGGGCGCATTTAAGCGGCAATTAATTACACAGCATTTAGGTGAGTCGATCTTTATTGCATTTTTGGCTTTTTTCCTTTCAATAGTCTTCATCACAATGGCAATGCCCTGGTTAAATGATTTTACGGGTAAGTCGCTCCAACTGTCAGACTATGCAACGCCTTCAGCCACTCTAATCATTTTCGGATTCATGACATTGGTGGGCATCATGGCCGGCCTTTATCCCGCTTTTATTATTTCAGCATTCAAACCTGCGATCATTTTAAAGGGACAAACGGGATCGGTAAAGGGGGGCGGCGGGATCCGCAAAGTTTTAGTGGTGGTCCAGTTTTCAATTTCGATTATTATGATCATTGCTACGTTAATAACATATCAGCAATTGCGTTTCCTGAATGAACGAGAATTAG
This sequence comes from Chryseolinea sp., assembly GCA_035641895.1. Taxonomy (GTDB): domain Bacteria; phylum Bacteroidota; class Bacteroidia; order Cytophagales; family Cyclobacteriaceae; genus Chryseolinea. The sequence goes on from DASQTN010000632.1 coordinate 5,385, forward strand.
GTTACGCAAAAGATCAGGTAGTGATGATCGGATATGACAATCCGATCATGGAACACTATGATGCATTTTATCATGAGCTTACAAAAAATCCCGCCGTCATTAACGCTTCCCGATCCAGTCTTATTCCAACGGATCGGTTATTAGCGTATCGAGGAACCGAAGTAGAACAGGGGGATAGCTTAGTAGCTACCGAGATCAACATGAAAGATGTCAGGATCGATCATGAATTTTTCGCCACGTATAAGATTCCATTTATCAGTGGAAGAAACTTTTCCCGCGAGGTCAAGACAGATGATTCGCTAGCGTTTATCATCAATGAAACAGCTGCACGAATGGTCGGGTGGAGCAACGAAGAAGCCATAGGAAAAGTATTAAAAAATGGGTTTGTAAAAGGAAGGGTTATCGGAGTAGTGAAAGATTTTCATTTTGAATCCCTTCATGAGCCAATTGTTCCGGTAGTCTTCCATGGTGAAAAAAGCTTTAACAGGATATCGGTATTAGTATCCGAATCAGAGATGGAAGCAGCGCTGGCGCACATGGAGAAAGTCTGGAGTCAGTTTGTTACAGAGCGACCTTTTGACTATAGCTTCTTAGCGGAGCGGTACAGTTGGTATTATCGAGGTGAGCAAAGTCAAAACGAGTTGTTCATCATTTTTGCTGTACTGGCGATTTTCATCGCTTCGATGGGATTGTTTGGCTTAGCCACGTTCAATACACTACAGCGGCGCAAAGAAGTAAGCATCCGAAAAGTTTTAGGCGCTCCCATTGGCAGTATCGTTCATCTGTTGAGTAAGGAAATACTGATCCTGATCTTGGTAGCAAACATCGTTGCCTGGCCGATCGCATGGTACTTCATGAGCGAATGGCTAAATGGATTTGCCTATCATATTGAGATGTCGGTTTTGACTT
>DASQTN010000633.1:0-9373 GCA_035641895.1 Chryseolinea sp.
ACTGGAGTTCGAAGTGCTTAAGTATGAATTCAAGGACGGGCTGAACAAGTATCTTGGCAAGACCAACGCGAACGTCAAATCTCTTCAGGATGTGATCGATTTTAATCTTAAGAATGAAGGCAACGCGATGCCATTTTTTAAACAGGAGATTTTACAGTCTTCTCAAGACAAAGCGGATTTGAAAAGCAAAGATTACATCAACACACTAAACAAGCTGCGTACCACGACGCGAAATGCGATAGACGGTCTCTTAAAAGAGCACGGCTTAACCGCCATCTGTGGACCTACCAACGGACCATCGTGGCGCATTGATTTGATTAACGGAGATTCTTTTACGGGATATGGAATGTACAGTCCTGCGGCCGTAGCGGGTTACCCCTCTATTACAGTTCCCATGGGCATGGCGCTGGGACTGCCGGTGGGCATTTCATTTTTAGGTACAGCCTATACAGAGCCTGATTTGATTTCGATCGCCTACGCATATGAACAGGCGTCCAAAAAACGAAGGTCTCCCGAATTCAAATTGACGTTCGACGTTGAAGGCTAAGCGATTTATTCAATGTCCCCTCAGCGATCTGTCGTTAGCAGCCTACAATCATTTCTCGAAGTTGCCGCGAAACATCTCGAATTGTGTGTGAGACTGCAAAAGAAAAGTTCTAGCCTAAACTTAACCAGACGCTTCAAGAACTGTTTGCCACACCAACAGAAAATTTTAGTCCTGCTTGGCTTGCACACCAAACAACCTGCTTAGTACAAATTGACCAACTTGTTTTCCCTGGACCACACCATTGTCACAGGCATCACGAAAATGGATTCCGCCATATAGCCGGGAAACGGCTGCTTCATTGGCTGCGTGATAAAATGATTTGAAATCCCGTGCTGGTAGTCCAAAATAAATTTCCGAAGTATCTACAAAACTAAAATTATCACCCAGCAAATAAGTAAGCACGACGGCAACCGATGAAGATGCCACGCTATGACCGCTGGTGTACTCAGGGAACGGCGGTGTTTGAAGTAACGGTCTCCAGCTGGGATTCAGCAAAATATTGATGGCCGACTCTGGGCGAATTCTATCACTAAAATACTTTTCCTGCCAGCAGCTGATAAAGGCATCGTGCAACGTCAGGGCTACCAAAGTCTGCACCAGGATTGCAGAGTCAAGAGAAATGTCAGCTTTTTTGGTAGCGATACCGGCAATTCCCATCCAATGCCCACCGGGTGAAATTTTTTTTAATCCGATGGCCATGTGTCCGGAGTAATCTACCGCAAACGGATTGCAATCCCAGAAATTGGCAATATCACTTTCCTCTTTTGTAAGCTTATTCTTGATTTTGTACACGTCCAACATCAATTTGTGAAATTCGCTGGTTGAATCGCTGCTATACGGTACCGGGGGTGGCGGGGCAAATTGGGCAGCTGAGTCGAGAAAAAAAGCGCGAACAGTTTTCCATTGAGGCTCGATCGCCCCCATATATTCAGGGGGGGTAGGGTACCAATGGCCTTCTTTTTTTTTGTTAGGCGTATATCGCGGATAAGTGCTTAACTTATTATAACCATCGGTCTTGGCATAAGCGACAATATACTTAGCGATTTCTTCTGCATAAAGGACGGCTTCCTTGAGATCCGCTTCAGAAATTTTCTTTTTCTTTTTAAAAAAGCTTAGCAGTGTTTTTTGATTTTCTGTCAACAGCGCTCCTGAAGGCATGAGGTAGCGACCGATTTCCAGTATTACATAGCTCGAAGTGAATGAAAGGTTAAAATTTTTCGGTGCCACCGGCGGTTTAATGGCGGGATCGATGTTAAATTTTTCATTTATGTTAGGTAGGCCTCCCGTGGCAAAATAGGCGACTTCATATGCACCAAGCAATGCGTACGCATAGAAACGGCTCGCCGTAACAGGTGCAGCCACGTCATGAAGCATGACTTCTGATAAGTGAAAAACGTTGTCGGTTAGCAATTGAACCTCTTGCTGATTCTTCGTGATTTTTTGAGCAAAGGCATTCGTCACCAAAAGCAGCAAGACAATTTCGAGACTGACTTTTACCGCTCTCATTTTCAATTCATTTTATAGGTTTTGATTCCAACATTATTAATGCCTATTAGTAAGTATGGACTTCCTTTGATGTCGATCAATTGTAACGATTTTGTATCACCTGTCGTGCTTAATCCTGAATGTGTCTGTGGAATATAAGTAAAATGTCCTTTACCGTCGCCGGCGAATAACTGACCGAAGTTGGCGTCAATGGCGCCTACGCGAATACGAATAGCTGTTTGATTTCCACCCAAAATAAAATCCATATTGCCATCCTTGTTATAGTCCACCACGGTCATGGCGTAGATGGGAGAGAACTGTCCCTGATCCGGCAGGTTATGTACTTCAAACTTATTTTTTTTGTTTTCCAGGTATACGCTTTCAAGTGTTGTGGCTTTTAAGGTCTTAGCATCTTTAAGGTCATTTGCGGAGAATATATCACGAAGGGTAGCTTTTGCGTAGGATGCGTAATCTGTGAATTTTGCGCGCATGCTATACATTTGGTCTAACAATTCATCTCGTGAAGGAAACGGATATTCCTCACCCTTGACATAATAATTTAGGATTGGATCAATCGAACCATTGTTGTCAAAATCCTTGTATACAAGCGTAAGCGGTTCTTTTTCACTAGCCTTTAATTGCGAATTCAAGCCCAAATTTCCCACCACAATATCAGCGTCCCCATCTTTGTCAAAATCGTGAACAATCAACTTGGTCCACAATCCTGTCAGGTCACGGTCAAAAAAACTTTCTGTCGAACGACTCAATGTTTTACCCTCGTTATTTATAAATACTTCAATAGGCATAAACTCACCAATGGCAATCAAATCTTCCCACCCGTCTCCGTTTACGTCAACCCATTTTGCATCGGATACCATGCCAAGGTTTGATAACGGAGGAGATTTTGACGTCGTGACATTTTCAAATCGGCCGCCGGAATTCAGCAGCAAGTAACTTTCCGGGGTCACCGGATATTTTCCAGGAATTACCCGACCGCCCACAAACAGATCGAGATCTCCATCGTGATCAAAATCTGCGGCCGCAACACAGGATTTGCTGCCGATCATGTCGGGTAATGCGTCCGTTGCTTCGCTGAAATTTCCTCTGCTATCGTTTATATAAAGTCGATCTTTCAAGCCTTTGTCTTTTGCTTCATAGTCGTTGTATCCGCCGCTCACAACATACAGGTCGATGTCGTGATCTTTATCAGCGTCGAAAAAAATCGCATCAGAATCTGTGTATAATTTATCGAAGACTGGTGAAGGAGATTCATCAAATGTGCCTCGTTGGTTTTGAATAAAAAGCTTTGCGGGATTTTCTTGTGCACCTCCCACAAAAACGTCTGCTAAACCATCGCCATTGACATCTCCCTGCGCCATCACGGGCCCACATGCCGTTAGCATCGTCATGAGTAATGGTTGCCTTTTAAAATCATTGAACCCATTTTCCATGTGTGTGTAATTGATGGGGGAATCAGTCGGGAGGAAAGACGGATTAACGGTGCTACTAATCGTTGGCTGAGGGACTTTCGAATCAGTGTTTTCCTCCGAAATCTTTATGATCTGATTTGCTTTTACGTCGCGCAACATTGTCTCAGTTCCTGACATCCATGTTATTCGAATGGAATCCACATTTGTGACATTTCCCAATCCGATGTGGATCCTGTCGCTTACGGAAGATTGAAATCCGCGCGACGGAATTTTTTCCACGTATTGCGTTTTTCCGCCCGCATAGAGGGTAATTTTGGTACCCGTAGCCCGGGAGTTTTTTCCAATTCCAGCAAGCGCTAACTGTAGATAGTTCGTTTCAGAATGTTGTTCACGTGAAAGGTTTTTGTGGATAGCAGCTACAGCATTTTCGTGGTTTATGACAAGGTCAAGGTCGCCGTCATTATCGAGGTCGCCGTAAGCGGCGCCATTGGAAAAATTCAGTTCGCTAAATCCCCAGTCCTGACTTTTGTCGGTAAAGGTTAAATCACCGTTATTTTTGTAGATATAATTATGCACTGGGGTTGACGTCATTGTGCTTATCAAATCAAACGTGTCGGCTTTTTCCTTCGCCTTGCCTTTCTGGAAATAATAGTCTCCCTTGTATTTCAGGAAGTCGCGGTTGGTATAGTCACGGTAGTAACCGTTTGTGATGAATAGATCTTTGAATCCATCATTGTCATAATCAGCAAATAGTGGTGCCCAGCTCCAGTCTGTTTTTGAAATACCAGCAAATTGTCCGATTTCACTGTACGTTCCGTCGCCATTATTCAGGTGCAGCATGTTACGCATGTATTGAAAATAAAATCCACCCAGGACCATCAATGAGAAATGTTCATAATTTTCAGGACCATATAGAAGTTTCTGACGTTCGTTGCCTTCTGGCAACATGTCTACTGTAAAAATATCAGGCAATTCATCGTTGTTTATATCGCTCACATCGCAGCCCATGGAGAAATAGGAGATATGCTGCATGTAGTCGGTCATTCTGTCCGTAAAGGTACCGTTGTGATTGTTAATGTAAAGGTAGTCTGGCTCTATATAATCGTTAGAGACGTACATGTCTAACCATCCGTCCTTATTGATATCGGCAACGGTAATACCCAACCCAAACCCCAGAGGATTTCCTTTAATACCAGCTGCTTCGCTGACATCCACAAAATGACCATTGTCATTTCTAAATAGTTTGTCACCGGCATATGGATCTCTTGTTTCTTTCGCCTTTGCAAATTGAACCTGCCGTATAACTGCAACGTTGTGATTTAGCTGATACATATCAAGATCGCCATCGCGGTCGAAATCAAAAAAGGAGGCATGAGTAGAATATCCAGCCTCATCCAATCCAAACTCTTTTGCTTTTTGGGTAAAAGTTAAATTTCCATTGTTGATGAAGAGTTTGTTTCTTCTTTTGTTCGGATCACCTTTGCCGGAATAACAAACATAGATATCCAACCACCCATCGCCGTTCACGTCCGCCATAGTAACGCCGGTTTTCCAGCCATCGGTACACGCAACACCTGCAGACTTCGTAATATCAGCGAATTTGAAATTTCCCTGATTGAGATAAAGCTTGTTTGAGCTCATGTTAGCCGTAAAATAAATATCATCGAGGCCATCGTTGTTAATGTCGCCAATAGCTACCCCGCCACCATTAAAAAAATATTCGTATGTCAGTACATTGGACTTTGGTGTTTCTCGTAACATGTTTCGGAAGGTCACGCCCGTCTTAGATGAGGATAGTGATTCGAACAAGGGTTTCTCCTGAGCAAAGATTTGCTTACACCAGAAAATAAAAATCGTTAGGATTAGAAATGTCGTTCTTCTTATCATTTTCATACTTCGCCGAATGACGAATATCAAATTGTCCAGTCTAAACATGAAGGCCTAGTTCACAGGACCGGCCCTCAATTTGCAAAGTTTTGGTTAAAACGCCTACCAAATAAGTCCCATTTAAGCCGTGGTTTTCGCCTACAGATAAAACCTTCCTCTTTTTATCCTGAGAAAATGAACTACAACCTTTTCATAAGTAACATGGACATTGTCGACGGGAAGGACGATACAGTTAAGTTTTCAAGATGGAGGGAAACAAAAATCGTGAATTTGGATGGCGATATATTTTTTAGTGACTTTCAAAGAGGATATCTGGAGATATTGCTTAACCCGACCAGAGTCACCGGTCTCCGGGACTCTGATCATGGGTAAGATGTTTGATAACCTCAATCGATTTTTGCAGTCGCTGGAAAACCAATACAAGAATGGGAAAGATGGGTTACAGGGACATCCGATCCGGGAGAGCGCTGACTCGCATCGGGTTAGAGAAACTAGCGCTTTGGCGACTTATTAAGTTTTCTTTATTTTAGGATATACGAACGTTACCATGCTATTAACGATTTTCCGGTTCGCTTTACTTCTATTTCTGCTTGCGATGTTGGATCCCCCGTTCGTTTACGCCCAACGGACCAATTATTTTACACTGCCGGCATGGACAAATGTTTCAAAGGTTCCCTGGCGCAAAAGCATTTATCGGTTCCAGGAATTTCAAAAAGGAAAGATTACCTATACAAAAGGATTTGCACTTGATTACGAATTTGATCTCAACTACAATGTGTACTATGAAAAAATGGATTTTATCACTTTGGCTGGAGATACTTTGAGTATAACAAACACAGGAGAAATCAGATCCATACAAGTCGGTAACAAAACATTTTTTCATGAAGCGAGCACGGGATATTATGAGGTCTTAGTGCACCTGCCTGTGGCGCTAGCTTTTCGAAATCAATTTTTTCTTGAAGAAATTGAATTTAGCAATGGAGCGAGATCGGGAGCTATCCCAACTGACCTCCGCGGTGTAGTGGCGGCTTATGACCGAATTTACAGAAAAAGATTTTCGTATTTTTTTGTCGATCAAAACAATGAACTAAATAAGGCGACCCGAGCCTCGGTGCTGAAGTTGTTTCCTGAGTATAATACAGAGATCAAAGCATATCTTCTCGAACATGACGTTGATTTCGAATCAAGAGAAGATCTTATTGACCTGACAATTTATTGCAATCAATTCATTGAGGATGATAACAATGACTCAACCGTGCTTGATGGTGCCATTACCGTGCGACTACCCGCTGGGAAAAGCGCGCCACGTAAAAAACTTATGGACTCACTGTACCGCTTTCCCGAATTTCGGGAAGCAAAAGTTACCTGGAATGACAAGTCTTCCTCCTTTTATCCTGGGAAAATGAACTACAACCTTTTCACAGGTAACATGGACATTGTCGACGGGAAAAGCGATACGGTTAAGTTTTCAAGATGGAGCGACACAAAAATCGTGAATTTGGATGGCGATATATTTTTTAGGGACCTTCAGAGAGGATATCTGGAGATTTTGCTTCAGGGGGAAATGATGTTAGCGGTAAAAAGTACTTTTGTGCTCGTAACTGATAAGGCAATTTTAGAAGGTGCGGGGTTTAAAGATCAGGTCAGTGGTTCATCAGTTTCCTATAAAACGCTAGCAAATCATGATCGATTGTATCAATTGCAGCGAACGTATTATTTGCTTAATAGAAATCAGGCTCACGAAGCAAATAAGTTGTCCATTCTAAAATTAATGCCAAAGCATAGAGATGAAGTGATAGCTTATATCAATGAAAATAATGTTTCGTTCTCGGACGAGCAGGATTTGATGGGGTTGACAACCTTTTGTAATGGCCTTCTTAGTAAAAACTAAATGCTATGTGCGGCTTTTCAATGGGAAGCGTCAATGATTTTGTTCCCACTAAATACCGATTGTGTAGAAATGGACATCTTGAAAGTCAGCAAGATTATCGCATGGGAATCCAAACAGTGATTTTCTAATTCCTAACCGTGGCTTGCGACCCACCGATTACTTCACTAAACCGATGGAATGAAAATAAGGTTTTTGCTTTCCCAGCTTTACTATTTCCGCTTGAATAAACTTCTATGACATTAAGCGGTTATTTCTTTACATTCACAAGTACGCCCAACAGGACCCAATCCAAAATAAATAATTATGAAAAAAATCTACTACCTCCTCACGTTGTTTGCGGCAGGAGCGCTTATCCTGGCCAATACAAATCGGAATGCAAGCGTGCGCGATGGATTTGTAATCGGTTCTCCCGAAATCAAGTCCATCAGTGCTTTAACCTTCGGACCAGATGGTATCTTGTTTATCGGTGACTCTAAGAGCGCAACGGTTTTTGCGCTCGACACAAAGGACAATCAAAAAGTCGAAAAAGCTTCGCCTATCGAAGTTAAGCAGTTTGACCAAAAGGTTGCCGCAGCCCTCGGTACTGAGGTGAAGAACATCACCATTCAGGATTTGATTGTAAATCCGCTGACGAAAAAGATTTACTGTGCAGTACAACTGAATGATGGAACGCCGGCCTTGCTAAAAGTAAATGGCGATAAAATCGAGGCGGTTACTTTAAAAGATGTACCCTTCTCTAAGGTAGAGTTGACTAACGTTCCGGGTGAAGAAGATAAAGATCAACGGGGAAGGCCAACGCGTCCACTAGCAATTTCGGATATTGGGTTTTACGATGGCAAAGTTTTAGTGAGTGGATTGTCAAATCAGGAGTTCAGCTCTACTTTCAGAAGCATTCCGTTCCCTTTTTCAAAAATACAAAATCAATCGTCGTTAGAAATTTATCACGCAGCGCATAAGAAGTTTGAGACATATGCACCGATTCGCACTTTCACAGCTTCGGAGATCAATGGAAAAAAATATTTGATAGCAAGCTTTACGTGTACTCCGCTTGTACTTTTCCCATTGGATGAATTAAAACCTGGAGCCCATGTAAAGGGTAGAACCATTGCTGAGATGGGTGCCGGAAACTCTCCGCTGGATATGGTGACGATGAACAAAAATGGTGAGTCGGTTTTATTGATGTCTAATTCCTCGAGACCTGTGTTTAAGGTGAAGTATAAGACCATTGAAGAATTCCAGGGAAGTTTGACAACTCCTGTTGAAGAAAGTTTCGGCACGGCAGGTGTCCACTTCGTTTCTTTGCCAATAGTGAATGTTCTCCAACTCGATAGACTGGATGACACACAATTTGTCCTGTTGCAAAGAAAGTCAAACGGAGACCTTGATTTGTTCACTCCTGGTGACTGGATGTTATAGGTACAGCGAGCTGACCTGTAGATTAATGAAACTCTTTTTCCAAGTTCTCCGGGTCAGCTTTTGTATTTTAATCACGTCCCATCTTTGGATGCATTGTCGCCATGCTGAAGATGGGAATTCTGTTTCCATCGTTTCAAAAAATGGCAAAGCCGTTGGCGTTAGCATTCGTGGTGCCGCTCTGAAAGAGGAAGAAATCTCGACCCGATTGAAGATTCAACTAATAAAAATTGGTCAACGCCTGCCGGTTCTGGGCGACTTTAGAAAAGAAGGCGATAAAGTGATTTTTGAGCCGCTTGTACCTTTCACCAAAGGGTTAAGATATGAAGTCCTATTGGATGATACATTGCTTTCTGAAATTGAAATTCCCATCGTGGATTCTAAGTCTCCCGAACTACTTTCAATATATCCTTCTCAGGATACACTCCCCGAAAATTTATTGAAGATCTACTTTGAGTTTACGGAGCCGATGGTAGAGGGAAATTCCCTAGCGCACTTGAATTTAATTCGAAACGATAGCGACACCATCCGTGGAACTTTCCTGGAGCTTGCGCCCGAGCTATGGAATGCCGAAGGAACCGTATTAACGTTATGGCTGGACCCAGGAAGAATAAAAAGAGATCTGATTCCGAACAAGGAGCTTGGAACTCCCCTGAACAAAGGTGAGAGATATACACTGCACGTGAATAAATCATGGCAAAGTAAAAGCGGGATGTCGCT
>DASQTN010000634.1:0-2794 GCA_035641895.1 Chryseolinea sp.
TTGTAAAAAATGAAGTAAAGGTTAATGTGCTGAATCAGCCTTATGGTGGTTTCCCATGGCTGGATATGCCGCAATACGCCAATGAAAACTGGTTCAACGCGCACAATTTCTATGGCGATCTTGCCGACCTGGATTCTGCAAAATTAGAGGACGTCGACAACTTCTTTAAAACTTACTATGCGCCGAACAATGCGGCACTTGTCGTCGTTGGAGATTTTGAGATTGAAGACGCAAAAAAATGGATCGCACAATATTTTGACCCAATCCCATCGGCAACGCTTCCCGCGTCACCCGATATATCCGAACCAAAACAACAGGAAGAAAAAAGGAAGGTAAAAGAAGATAAGCTTGCGAACAAGCCGGCTATCGCTATCGCTTATAAAATGCCAGAACGCAACACCCCGGAATATTATGCGATGGGTCTGATTGATCAAATCCTGCTTCAAGGTCAGGACAGCAAGCTCTATGGTAAACTCGTACAGGAAAAAGGTTACACGGGAAATGTGAGTGGCGGCATTAATTATCTCGGCAACATGTACAACTACAATGGTCCAATGCTTTGGATGGCAGACCTGATCTACGACGCATCTATCAATGCCGACTCAATCATAGGAGTATTCGACGCGGCAATCGGCGAACTCTCCAACATTTCCAAGGAAGATACCGACCTGGCCATCGTGAAGTTACGCTCGGATCTCTATTCTACATTAGGTGGAAATGGTGTCGGACGGGCCGACCTGCTCGCAACGTTTGCCCTATTTGATGATGATCCCGGCCGTATAAATAAACTTGAGCAGGAATTTCTTAAAATCACACCCGAGATAATTAAAAAAACGGCAGACGAATACCTGCGCCCTTCAAACAGAACCATATTGATTGTCGACCCTAAAGCAACAGAGCAATGAACACCGTAAAAAATATTTTCGTACTCATTTGTATTAGTATAGTCACCTTCCCTGTATTGGGTCAAAAGCAAACTCCGCCGCCAGGCGGTAAGCCCAAGGATTTTGTTCTCCCTGAAAAGAAAGTCAGTCAACTTAAAAATGGGTTGAAATCGACTATGGTACAATATGGATCTATTCCTAAGGTGACTGTCAATCTCATCATTAAGACCGGTAACGTAAATGAAGGGCCAAATGAAGTGTGGTTGGCAGACTTGACGGGCGAACTTATGAAGGAGGGGACTACTACCATGGACTTCAAAACGATATCCCGGAAAGTTGCAGCTATGGGAGGGGAAATTAATATTGGTGTAAGCAGCGATCAGACGTCTATATCGGGATCAGTCCTTTCCGAGTTTGCTGCGGACCTCATCAAGATCATGGCAGACGTTGTAATAAATCCAGCTCTGCCGACATCAGAAATCGACCGCCTTAAAAGTGATTTAAAGCGGCAACTCAGCGTGCAAAAATCACGGCCTCAATCTCAAGCGATCGAGTCCTTCAACAGTCTTATCTACAAGGATCATCCTTATGGCCGAACTTTCCCAACCCAGGCAATGCTGGATTCCTACACTATCGACATGGCAAAAAATTTCTACGAAAAGAATTTTGGAGCAAAACGCGCCGTGATCTATGTCGTCGGAAAATTTGATGAAGCCGCTACACAAAAAGCAATAGAAGAATCTTTTAATAACTGGAAAGAAGGACCAGCGCCGGAGTATCCACCGGTGACACCTACAAAAACGGATGAAATAGCCATGATCGACCGAGCAGACGCGCCTCAGACGACGATAATTCTCGGTCTCCCCACCATTACCCCGCAGCATTCCGATTACGTAGCGCTTCAGGTCACCAATTCGTTGCTTGGCGGATCGTTCGGATCACGCATTACATCAAACATTCGCGAAAACAAGGGATACACATATTCACCTTTTAGCACCATCCAAAACCATAAGAATACTTCAGTGTGGTATGAACAAGCGGATGTCACTAGTGAGCATACAGGCGCCGCGTTGCAAGAGATTGCCAAGGAAGTGAAGACGCTTCAGGCCGAAGCTCCGCCAAAGACGGAGCTTGAAGGCATTCAGAATTACATGGCAGGCGTTTTTGTATTGCAAAATTCAACACCAGCAGGTATTATCGGCCAGCTAAATTTTATTGACAATCATGGATTAAGCGACAGCTATCTGACCGATCGGGTAAAAAACATTTACGCTGTTACCCCGGAAAAAGTTTCAGCGATAGCAAAGGAGCATTTCAAATACGAAGACATGACTCTGGTTTTAGTAGGGGACAAAAAGCTGTTGCAAAAACAGATAAAATCCTATGAAGAAGCGAAGAAAGTAAGATGACGCTGATAGTTGCGTTGGGTTTGCCTTGCGACGTTTAAGCTGCTTATGCAAGAGTCTACTCGTCGATTTGCGAAAACTGAGGTCGGAGCTAAAACGAAGATTGACGGGAACCATTTGGGCTAAAGCCCGCTCGATGTAGGGCAAATTGCCCCGGCCTTAAGGCCGGGGCAATTGTTGCGTTCCCCACGGGACTTCAGTCCCACTAGAGTTTAACTTCATTATGTCGCGTGTGAAAAACTTCCGTTCTTCCAGCGCGTACAGAAATCTGTGCTTTTACAATTGCCCCATCCTTTGCATTCCATCGGCAATTTTAGCTTTATCATTCATCGTTTTCACCACATCTTCAGCACCCTTTCTCACAAATCCGCTATCGCCACCACACGCCAGAAAACGATATCCCAACTTATGGTACATCTCATACTCGTTAATATCCTGCAATAGGACTCCAGTAGCTTTACCGTGGTTTTTTGCCGCTTTGGCAACATCCTGGATTGACTGCTG
>DASQTN010000635.1:0-3039 GCA_035641895.1 Chryseolinea sp.
CCTCAACGTGTCGACACTATTGTAATTTCAACGCAGCACGATGACTTTGCTAAGGATGCCGCAATGCTGAATAAGATTAAACAGGACGTTATCAACATTGTAATACCTCGCATCAAAAAGAAATTGCCTAAACGTGTTCAAAAGCTTTTTGGACAAGATATAAAATATCACGTTAACCCTACTGGTAAGTTCGTAATTGGAGGACCACACGGTGATACGGGATTGACCGGTCGCAAAATTATCGTTGATACTTACGGAGGTAAAGGAGCTCACGGCGGCGGTGCATTCTCGGGAAAAGATCCTTCGAAAGTTGATCGGTCCGCTGCATACGCTACCCGACACATTGCTAAAAATTTAGTGGCCGCCGGTGTTTGTGATGAAGTATTGGTACAAGTGGCGTACGCGATTGGGGTTGCTCAACCTGTTGGGCTATACGTCAATACGTATGGGACTTCTAAAGTCAGCTATAACGATGGTGAAATTGCAAACCGCATTTCAAAAATATTTGATATGCGCCCCTACTTCATTGAACAGCGTTTTGCTTTAAGGACGCCAATTTATTCCGAAACGGCAGCCTACGGTCACATGGGCCGGGAATCCAAGGTAGTAGAGAAGGTATTCAACAAGGGAAAGAAAAATGAGAAAACACTAAAAGTGGAATTGTTCCCTTGGGAGAAATTGGATTATGTAGATCAGGTAAAAAAAGCTTTTAAAATCAGCTAAATAAAAAAGGGCTCTGAAGAGCCCTTTTTTTATGACTTCGTTTTATGGCCTACCGTTTTTCACTTTTGTTTTAAATTTTTTCAACTGCATACGCAAAGCATCTGCGGCCAAGTCGGTTGCCGCTTCAAATGATTTTGCCTTCTCAATGGCAAAAAGTTGATTGCCAGGTACGCGAAGCTTAATTTCTACAGTTTTATTTTCAACGCCTTCGTTATTCAAGCGCAGAAAGACTTCACCATCCACCATTCGATCATAGAATGTTTCAAGCTTGTTCAGCTTCTTTTGAATAAACGTAATCAATTTGCTGTCAGCGTTAAAATGGATGGAATGAACTTGTAACTTCATAGTTGTAAAAATTTAAGTTAGACAAATAAAAAACTCGCGTAGGCTGATTAGGAGTAGTAATTGTATTATCTCATCATACGGTAGGCGTTTGGATAAGTCTTAAATGATTTTAATTATGCTTTTGGATGGGCCTGGTCAAAGACCTTTTTTAATTTTTCCATTGAATTATGAGTATAAACTTGTGTTGCCGCCAGACTACTATGGCCGAGCAAGTCTTTCACAGCATTGATTTCGGCACCTTTGTTTAAGAGATGCGTAGCATAGGTATGACGGAGTACGTGTGGACTTTGTTTTTCTGTTGTTGTATTTTTTAAGTGTGTTTTTATACTCCTATAAATCAACATCGGATAACAAGGTTCTCCCTTGTCAGTAACGAATAGATATCCGTGCCCTTTCAATTCGACCTCTCTATTTCGCGCAGCGATGTAATCTTTAATGATCGGCACCATTCCTTTAGAGAAAGGAATAACTCTTTCTTTATTTCGCTTGCCCGTCACTTTTATAGTTTGATTTCTTAAATCGACTTGATTTTCTTTTAAGGAAATCAATTCCGAAAGTCGAATACCTGTAGCGTAAAATAACTCTAATACCAATTTCTCGCGAATGCTGGTGAAACCATTATTAAACTCGGTACGGTCTAGTAAGGAGATCATATCCCCCTCATTAACAAAACTAGGTAACTGTTTTTTTGTTTTAAGGCCTCGGATTTTCAGCATTGGATCTATGCTGATAACCTCCTGACGAAGAAGAAATTTGTAAAATGACCGCAGGCAAGCAATCTTCCGGTTAACCGAAAGTGCGTCGATTTTGCTTTCTACCAGGTTAATAATCCATGAGCGAATCATATTGTAGTCAGCAGCATCGGGCCTGACTTCAGCAAATGTATCGTTGGTAAATACCGAGAACTGTTGAAGGTCGGTTTTGTAAGCCAATAAGGTGTGACGACTTACGCGTTTTTCGAACTCCAGATATTTAAGAAATGAATCGATCATGCTACCCTAACCCATCGGTGTGTAGTAGCAATGTAAAAAAATAATCCCCTTTAAGAAAGCCTTAAAGGGGATATGTGTATAACATGTGGATAAGTTAAAGACTCATCCAATGCCAATAAGTTGGGATCAATTAGGAATTGCTTTCCTTAAGCTTTTGCTGCTCGCGGTACGCTGCCCGGATAATTTGGCTTCTTCTGGTAATAGAAGGCTTTTCGAAAGAAGTACGCGCACGTAATTCTTTAAGAACGCCTGTTTTTTCAAACTTCTTTTTAAAGCGCTTCAGGGCCTTATCAATTGATTCGTTTTCCTTTACGTTTACAATTAACATATTTACTATTTAGGGGTGCAAATATAGTAGAATCCTTATGATCATTCAAGGGTTATTTCAAAATTGCACGAGAAATAACTAATTTTTGGATCTCTGAAGTCCCTTCCCCAATGGTACAGAGTTTAGCATCCCTGAAATATTTTTCTGCTGGAAAGTCCTTCGTGTAGCCATACCCGCCAAAAATCTGAACGCCTTCTGTCGCCACTTCCACGGCAACCTCCGAGGCGTACAACTTAGCCATAGCAGATTCCTTTTTCACCTCGAGCCCTCTATTTTTCAGGTCGCCAGCCCGAAAAGTAAGCAACTTGGCTGCTTCAATTTTAGTGGCCATATCTGCCAACTTGAACGCTATGCCTTGAAATTTTGAAATGGGCTGATTGAATTGATGCCGCTCTTTTGAGTATTGCAGGGCGGCTTCATAAGCGCCAATAGCAATTCCCAAGCTCATTGACGCGATCGAAATCCGCCCCCCTTCCAGAACTTTCATAGCTTGAACAAATCCGTCACCCAGGTTTCCCAACATTTGCGATTTATGGATCCGACAGTCAGTGAAGATTATTTCCGTCGTTTCAGATGCCCGCATTCCCAATTTGTTCTCCTTTTTGCCTGCGGTAAAACCTGGAGTTCCCTTGTCAACAATAAACGCTGTCA
>DASQTN010000636.1:0-3546 GCA_035641895.1 Chryseolinea sp.
GAATATACAAATTGGCCAGGGACCGAGAAGGCGCCAACGGTACGGGTGGACGGAGTAAAACAAGTGTATTTTGTTGACCCAGATGGACATTGGATTGAAATCAATGACGATGTTCGCAAATAACGTATTAACGTTTCCTTATTTTTTCACGATCAACCCTTCATTTGGAATCCATTTGTCATATTCCATATAATAAGCTGTGTTCTTGGCAACCTCTTCGCCTTTTAACTTTGAAACCAGGTGAAGCGCACCGTCGATGCCAGCCGAAATGCCAGCCGTTGTAATTACATTTCCATTGTCAACAAAACGGACGTCCGATAAAACTTTTGTTTTCGGATTTTCTTTTCTCAACGCATCAATACTAGAATGAAATGTGGTAGCCGTCAGGTTATCAAGCAATCCTGCCTTTCCTAATATAAATGCTCCGGTGCAGACGGAGAAGTAATAGTTGGGTTTTTGATTTTTCACCCACGCGATGACTTGATCATCATTGGATGCGCTATTTGCGTTGCCACCAAAAAATGCGAGAATGTCTGCTTTTGGTGCATCATGGATATCATATTCAGGAATAACTTTTAAAATACCCTGCGATACGATTGGTTTTTTTGTTTTTGAAACTGTAAATACATCAAAACCTGAATAAGAAAACACTTCCATGGGCCCGGCAAAATCCAGCACCTCGACACCATCCTGCAGGTAGAAGCAGATGGTTAACTTTTTTTTAGTCATACTTTTCTCTCTTTGTTCCGCTGTTTGTTTAATTAAGACCATCCCACAGTGCTTACAGGTGCCTGCGCTTTCAAAAGAAAGTTGGTCGCAGCTGTTATTGCAGGGAGGGCAATAATAGGCTTCTGGCGTTCCTGTCAGTGTAACCTGACCGTGAAGTGAAACAAAGCTCAACACGGCAATGATGGCGATCAATATAGCTTTCATGGCTTTTTTCTAAAGGTAGGACAACTGGTATTTCTCTCACAGGACAACAAGGCGCAGAATCAGGACATCTTGTAATCAGAGGGAATGACGCCTGTATGTTTTTTAAAAAGATGGCGTAGTTGATTCGTGCTTTGAAACCCACACTCACTTGCAATAATTTCTACCTTGTTATTTTCCCTTAATAACCGAACGGCATGTTCTATTCGAAGCTTTTCAACGTACTGACTAATTGTTATTCCGGTTGTTTCCTTGAATAATCTAGTCAAGTGACGTGGGCTGGTGTTTACTCTTTCGGCGAGCTCGCTCATGGTAAATTTTTCATTGAAATGATGCGTCATCCATTCTTGAATAGTATGAATCCGATCCTCGAGATGATTACGATATTTTAAAAAAATGCTCAGCTGGGGATCATTCCCCTCCCGCCTGACGTAAATAACAATTTCACGCGCGATCTTCGACGCGAACATAGATCCATATCTCATTTCCAAGATGTAAAGCGCCAAATCAATACCTGAGGCCACACCTGCGCTGGTAAAAATATTATTGTTCTCCACAAATAACCGACTGCGTAACACATTTGCCCTTTTATATCGCTCCTGAAACTGACTGAGATATTTCCAATGAGTAGTACATTCCTTTCCATCGAGTATACCGCTTTCAGCTAACAGAAATGCCCCTGTACAAATCGAACAAATAGTCGCACCGTTGTGGTGTGCCATCGTCATCCACTCCAGGAAGCCACCAACCGATTTCAAAAAAGTTCTATCCGTTAGGAGCTTAAATTCCATGCCTGGACAAATACAATATCACCCTTTTCAAGTGAGATCGTATTGTAATCCGCGAGGTTAGCAACTTCGATCCCGCAACTGCTGTTTGATAATGGCTGACCGCCATGAAGCGATACATATTTTAGTTCTAACGCCGCTCCTTCCTCCCGGGCTTCGTAAAATACTTGCGCAGGTCCGCCAAAATCCAATAAATGGACATTCGGAGGAATAGCGAAAACGGCAGTGGAGGTTTTGTGATGCATCTTGCTTAATATTTTGCTTGTCAATTCTTGCTCTTTTCTTTCGATTTATTGCGAACGCTAGAAAATTTAATGTTCCATCCTATAATTTTGACAATCAAGATCATCGTCTAAAACCTCCAGATTTATGAAAAAAATATCAATCCTTATCCTCATGTGCGTTCCTGTCCTGCCAATGTCAGCCCAATCCTTACGATCGGTATTACTTAATCAAGTAAAAACTACACATGACAAAGAAGACTGGTTCGTCCCCATCAATGCGGCGCTAAAGGGAGTAACTGCCGAGCAGGCGGTTTGGAAAGATGGCAGCGAAAACCACTCTATTGGCCAATTAGCGAACCATCTCTTGTTCTGGAATGAACGTCAATTAAAGGTATTTAAGGGCGAAAGCGTAAAACCCTTCAGTGGAAACAACGATGAAACGTTTAACGCTTTTACGAAAGAGCAATGGACACAAACAGTAAAGAAATTAGACGACGTTTTGCTCGAAATAGAAAAAATTATTCAAAACGCGGATGAAACTTCGCTCAACTCCTGGGCGGAAACCATCGGTAATATTAGCACCCATAATGCGTATCATACGGGGCAAATTATTTTTGTTCGAAAGCAACAAGGATCCTGGAAGACTGAAAAGGCTGCCAAGTAATTCGCCCCCTTTGCTTTTTATTCTGTTATTTCGTTTATGAAGGAATTATTCTTGCTCAGTGGTTTGGGCGCGGACAAGCGCGTTTTTGACTTTCTGGATTTGAGCAATTATAACATTCATCATGTAAACTGGATTACGCCGGTTCCGAAAGAATCCCTTGCACAGTACGCCACGCGTTTACTTCCGCAGATAACAACACACAATGCAATACTTATTGGTGTCTCATTTGGAGGAATGATCGCGTTGGAGATCGCCAAACTCATTCCGGTCGAAAAAGTTATTTTGATATCTTCAGCAAAATCCACTGCAGCTATTCCTTCGTACTATAAGCTTATCTCTAAATTTAGGTTGGACAAATTGATTCGACCGGCCTCGCTTAAAAAACCCAACGAAATATTTTTTTGGCTTTTTGGCGTTACGACAAAAAAGCACAAGGCGTTGCTTACAGCGATTATGAAAGACACAGATGACACGTTTTTAAACTGGGCAATGCAGGCTATTCCATCTTGGAAAAATAATAACCGTTCTTCAAATCCTGTCATTCAGATCCACGGCACTAACGACCGAATACTAAATTTTAAATCTGCCGATTATCCGATAAAAGGCGGTGGTCATTTGATGGTTGTAACGAATGCCAAGGAAGTCAGTGAAATTCTGAGTAAGGTTGTGGCTAATTGAGTATATCGATTTACTTTTCTGTCCAGTAATCAACTACAGTCGCCTTATCCAAATAAGGTCCTAAAACTTTTCCAAATGCTTTATGATCTGGATGCACCAAATAAGCGTCCCGATCTTTATCGCTAGAAAATGTCAGTAAGAAACAATGTGTTAGTCCTTGATTCAGGTTTTCGGGACTGTTATTTTTTCCCCACTCATACCCCTTGATAAGGGGAAGTTTTTCAGCTAATTCTGCAAAAGCCGCTTCGACTTTTTTGACGTC
>DASQTN010000637.1:0-2463 GCA_035641895.1 Chryseolinea sp.
AAAAACCGAATGATCAGGCCGAGGTTCGTTTTGAACCGATCCAGTTTTACCGCATACGATGATATCCTGAAGTTTACCGCGATAAGATCCGGTGCCTGATTCCACCACCGCCTGCATCGCATCTGCGGCAATCCTGAAGTATGACGAATCTATGGTCGTGTAATGCTTTTCCGAGTATTTCGGCAGCGGCTTGCCCGCCTCACCGATTCCTTTTACCAGATGCGGAATGATATAATAACCCTTGTTTGCGATGGTAGCGGCAAAATTTGCCATTTGAAGTGGTACCACGAGGTTTTCACCTTCCCCAATGGCAATTGAGTAAATGTTAGAAAATTTCCAAGGCCTTCCGCCATAAGCTCTGTCGTAGTACGCCGGGCTGGGTACAAGCCCTCCCTTTTCATTTGGAAGATCAATACCTAACGGTTTGCCTAGGCCAAAGCTTCTGATATGTTTATTCCACTCTTCCAATCCAATCCTGGTATCGTCAAACGGGTTATTAGAAACACCCTTGTTCAACATCCTTCTGAGGGCCGCGTGAAAATAGGGATTGCACGAATGCGTGATTGCGCCCCGAAGATCTTCATTGGTATGCGGCCCATGACAATTGATAATTGACCGGTCACAGCGAAACCGAGTTTCTGGTGTGATAACTTTTTCCTGAAGAGCAACCATCGCTTGTGCTATCTTGAAGATCGACCCCGGACGGTACTGAGCCATTAAAGGGCGGTTGAATAATGGCTTGAGCGTATCATTGCTAATGAGCACGAAGTTGGAGCTGTAGTTCTTTCCGGTTAACAAATTCGGATCATAAGACGGACCAGACACCATGGCAAGAATTTCACCACTTGACGGTTCGATGGCGATGATACTACCCGCCTTACCATTCATCAGATATTCTCCATATTCCTGAAGGTCAAAATCAAGGGTCGTGGTAATATCCTGACCCGGGATCGAAAGAGTATCGATCGCGCCGTTTTTAAAAGAACCTTTTTCAACGCCGTCTACATTTCGCAATTTAAAACGCACGCCACGCTGGCCTCGGAGAAATTCTTCGTAGTAAGCTTCAATTCCACTTTGACCGACGTAATCGCCTTGTTTATAGATGCCGGTTTTATCACGTTCAAGTTTGGTTTTGGAAATCTCACTTACGTAACCAATAGCATTCGCTCCCGCCTTTGCGGTGTAGGCACGCGTACTCCTTGCCTGAATGTAAAAGCCTGGAAACTCATCGATGTTGTCTTGAATTTTTGCAAAATCAAGCGTGGAAAGTTTCGTTAAAAATATAGTGGGTTTAACTGAAGAATACTCTCTTCGTCCCTTCAGTTCCTTGAACAGAACACGAAGTTCCTCAGGCGTTTTTGAAAAGACTTCGCAAAAACGGGTACTATCAAAGTTCTTGACCTCTTTGTGAATAATTTTTAAGTCAAATTCAGGCGTGTTATAGACAATAAGTTTACCGTTACGGTCTTTTATCAATCCGCGCACGGGATAATCCACTTCAGGTAAGATGGCATTGCTGTCAGCTAATTGCTTATACCGGCTGTCAATTACCTGGATAAAAAAAAGTTTCACCAGGAAAACAAATGCTACCAGGACGAATACGATCTGAATAATTTCTCTCCTTCCCTCGTTCATAGTTAATTGGTTGGAATAAGAATTTTTGACATGTAAACTTTAGTGTGTGGTGTGATTATATTCTCAACTTCTTTGCGCGCACTTTAGAAGTGCAAATCTAAGAAACGCAACTTCGTACTTCATAACTCGTACCTACTCTACCTTGGTCGTCGGCTGGGAAACAAAAACTGAGCGATTAAAATTACAAGTACAGTAAAAAAAGTGCTGGTAATTATTTTCCAGACGGTAAACCAAAACATTCCAAAGCCACCCGCTTCCATAAAAAATAAAACACCGTGATGAAGCAAAACCAACGGCGTTGCATAAACGATGAACCACTGTAGTCCATTCAACGCCAATGAAGGTGTGGAACTGCTATCGTACCCACCTTGTGGAGTTAAATTATTCAGCCAGTAGTTACGGACATACATAATAAGTACGCAAGCAAAAGCGTGCAATCCTAAACTATCGTAAAACATATCCACCGCCAGCCCCATTAATAATCCAATGCACATTAAAAGCAAGGGATTTGTTTCTACCGGCAAGACCAATAAATAAGCTACATATAAAAAGCAAAAGGCGGTATGGAACAAAACTACATTCTGAAGAATAAGTACTTGGTACAAGAGATAAATAAAAAAGGCTATGATCTGTACAGGACTAATTCTGCTCAT
The DNA here is from genome assembly GCA_035641895.1 of Chryseolinea sp. Lineage (GTDB taxonomy): Bacteria > Bacteroidota > Bacteroidia > Cytophagales > Cyclobacteriaceae > Chryseolinea. The sequence goes on from DASQTN010000637.1 coordinate 2,289, forward strand.
TTCTCAACATTTGTAATGGTCTGCTCCAACGAATCCTGTTCATGTTGCAAATTGCTTTTGACAATTGTGACAAAAGAAAGCTTTCTGAAATCCTGGCTTAGCTTCACTTTTAAGTCATAAAAAAGTGCTTCATCCCGAAGGCGAACTTCGGCAATGGTACCGATCATGATTCCAT
>DASQTN010000638.1:0-3123 GCA_035641895.1 Chryseolinea sp.
TCGCGCGTAAACATCACGCAAGATAGCTCACAACTCCAATGAGTATATTGCGGGCCTGAAACTTTACATATGACCATCAAGACAAGTGAGTTCTGGACCGATGAACCTTTTGAAGACATTGTTAAAAAGATAAAATCCGAGACGCGGTTAGTAAAATTCGGGATCTTCAATTCCTTTCCGAAATCTTTTGGCAGGTATCCACTCCTGTGGGTAGGAGAGATAAACGAGGATACGAAATCGTTCAAGTTATTCCGGGTAAAGAGTTCCGAAAGTACGTCCGATATTTCCATTGTGGGAAAGTACACTACTCGAAATGCAAAATCTGTCATTGTCGTTAGACATAAACTACACTTTACCACCTTGTTTGGCATGGTTGGGCTGCTCATTCTTGCTATAGCAGTATTCTTTTTTCTTCAGAAAAAAGACATTGTTATACCCGTTGTACTCCAAGCGCTTGCATTGGCACTAGTGATATTGTTTTATGCTTTCACCATTCTGAAAGACCTGCAGAAAGGCGAAAAAGCAATTATGGCTGTGTTGACTAAAGCGCTGGTCAACGCCCAGGAAACGGATGATCGAAGCGAAAAGATTGAAGATGCCGAAGATTGAACCAAAAATCATACGTACGTTCGAAAAAAAAAGCTACAACTTAGCGCCTAGGCGATGAAGCAATAGTATGAGAAGCACATCTTCACCAAAAAGGTGCGCCGAACCCCTGCTAGTCCCGCCGGCTCTTCGTTCCCAAGAATCCCGGGTGCCTCTAATGAAACAAACAGTAGCAAATAAATCTATTTGCAACATTGTTGCAAATGTGATCACAAGCCTTTATACTTGCACAGATTAAAAAGTATCTATGAGCAAAATATTTGATGTAATCATCGTTGGAGGCAGCTATGCAGGATTATCCGCTGCGATGGCACTTGGCAGGGCGCTGCGAAATGTATTGGTGATCGACAGTGGCAATCCGTGCAACCGCCAGACACCACACTCGCACAATTTCATTACACATGATGGAGAAGTCCCATCGGAGATTTCCAGAAAGGCGAAAGATCAGGTGATGGCTTATCCTACCGTGAAGTTTATGAATGGAACAGTTGTATCTGGAAAAAAGCTGGAGGACAAATTTCAAATCGAAATTGACAACGGAGAAAGTTTCTTTGCCAAGAAACTTTTATTTACATCCGGAGTGAAAGACACGATGCCTGAAATAGAAGGTTTCGCAGATTGTTGGGGAGTATCGGTATTACATTGTCCTTATTGTCATGGCTATGAAGTAAGAAACGAGCCCACGGCAATATTGGCGAACGGTGATATGGCGTTCGAGATGGCAAGACTGATCAACCATTGGACTAAGGATTTAGTAATTTTTACAAATGGGTCATCAAACTTAACACCTGAACAAGTACAGAAGATCGAATTTCATAATATCAAAATTATTGAGGCAGAAATTGAACGGATTGAACATCAAAACGGACAGATAAAACTCCTGCACCTAAAGGGCGGAAAAAGTTTTGCATTGAAAGCCATTTATGCGCGCCCAGTAATTACACAGCACTGTACTATCCCTCAAGATCTAGGCTGTGAGCTGACGGAGCAAAATCTTTTGAAAGTGGATGCGTTTCAACGGACTTCGATAGCCGGTATATTTGCAGCCGGAGATAATTCGACGATGATGCGTTCGGTGTCGCTCGCCGTGGCCGGTGGTGGATTCGCGGGGGCAAGCATCAACAAAGAATTGATTGAAGAGGAGTTTTAAAGACGCGATGACACGGTAAGTAGACTCGTGGGGAATGCCACCGAACGGAAGGACAGTCAGATTAGGAAGACATTATTGAAAACGAGTCCTCTGCGTTGAAATTTCGACACTGCTAAGTCAATATTAATACTATGTTTTGCTCGGAATAAAGAAACGGCATTTTTTGTAACTTGACAAAGTAGGAATAGTTAAATTACGGCGAGATAACTTAAAGGGACCTTACCATGAAGATCATTTACGCACTCATTATTCTTTTATTTGTTTTCGAAAAGAACGCAATAGCGCAGGAGATCGGATTACAATTGTATTCGTTGCGCGAACAATTCAAAAAAGATGTACCTGGTACGTTACAACAAATAAACAAGTGGGGTATTAAGGAAATCGAGGGAGGCGGTACGTATGGACTTCCGCTGGAAGAATACAAAAAAATGCTTGCGGACAACAAGCTGACCATGGTAAGCGTTGGTGCCGATTATGAAATGTTAAAAAACAATCCCCAGGCAGCAGTGGATGAGGCGAAAAAATTCAATGCCAAGTATGTTGTATGCTTTTGGATTCCACACGATGGAAATAACTTCGATATATCGAATACCAAAGAGGCGGTCGAAGTTTTTAATAGAGCTGGAAAAATTTTAAAAGAGAATGGTATATCACTGTGCTATCATCCGCATGGGTTTGAATTCCGGCCTTATGAAAACGGAACATTATTCGATTACCTCGTGACCAATACCAACCCTGAATATTTCAATTTTGAGATGGATGTGTTTTGGGTAAAGCATCCAGGTCAGGATCCTGTTGCATTGCTGAAGAAATACCCCAACAGATTCTTGTTAATGCATTTAAAGGACAGAAAGCCCGGAACACCTGGAAATCAAAATGGCAATGCAGACGTAGAGTCAAACGTAGTGTTGGGGACTGGTGATGTCGGTATTGCTGATATTATTAAACAAGCACGGAAGATCGGTGTAAAACACTATTTTATCGAAGATGAATCTTCAAGATGCGAGGCGCAGATTCCCGAGAGTCTCAAGTTCTTAAAATCGATTAAGTAGAGGAAGGAACAACGGAACGTCAGCATCAATGGCGGCTCATTGCTCCCCCTGCAAGCGATCCATTACTACCTGCTTGTATAGACGCCCTATAGGAATTTCGTGCCCTGCCAGCTGTATAGACACACCGTTGTAGCCGGAAATTTTATCGAATGAAACCATATAGGAACGATGGACACGGAGGAACTTATGCTCCGACAAAAGGTTTTCCATCGCGGTGATGGACTGTTTTGCAAGAAAATACTTTCCTCCAGCAAGAAAGACTTTTACATAGTCTTTCCAACTTTCGATATATTCAATGTCATTAACAAAGATCTT
>DASQTN010000639.1:0-3460 GCA_035641895.1 Chryseolinea sp.
ATTTGAAGACTTCTTAATTTGTCGCGCGATCTGATCAATGCTTGAGACTCAACGGCAGTAAATACTTTCATCATCTCAAACTGGCGAACAACGGCTGCACCGTAAAATGTTACCGAAGCGCCAATTCGGGGAATAATAGCATCGAAATAATCGAGACGTTTTCCCTGATAAAGTACAACGGGGTTTTTCTTTTCGATGAAAAGAACACATTTCATATGGTCGATCACTTCGACCTTATGGCCCCGCGCTTCTCCAGCCTCCTTTAGCCGGCGCGTAGAATACAGTTTAGGGTTCCTGGAAAGAATAGCAACGCGCATGAAGGGATGGGCTTTAAAAGATTACGAATGTTTTTTGCGAAGACTGATACGTTGTCTGCGCTTCTGGTTATAGGAAAGGTCTTTTTTCTTTACGTCGATCAAAAAGCGGTCTCTTAAAATTTTTCGACCTATCAATATTGGAAATTTAAGAGAACCGCGGTTACAAAGTGAAAATTCTGTAGTTATTTCTTGGTTAAAGATTTTTAAAGTCGTGGAAATGACGTACCGCCTTTCAATTTCTCCGAAGGAATTTTTTATGTCACGCAACGCAAATTCAGCAAATCTTAACTTCGTTCCTGTAAATTCCGAATGTTCTTCGTCTAATAAAATAAACTCGAGTATCCCATCAACAATATGAACATGATGACAATGCAAACTAGATGTGTACGCACCCGTATCAATTTTAGCATGTATATCGAACAATCCCAACGCTGGCAAGTCCACCCGATCATAACGGCCTAAAATATCCATAGCATGTAAAGCGACGTGAATATCTATAAAATAAAAAAGTCCTGCTAGTGAGCAGGACTCTATTTTAAACGTCCAAGGCGTTTAATAGTTTAATAATATTTTTAAGCCTTTACCTTAAATGCCACAGCTGTGTTTTCCCACTTCAATTGAACCTCATCTTTACCTAATGCAATATTAAATGTTTCAACAAAGCTTGGTGTTTTTGTCGGCTTAACTTTTACGCGCAATAAATCGTCTTTTTCGTTGTACTTGTAAGCGCCCCACTGTTTTGCCTCTTTATTGAGGATGATGGTCCATTCATTTTCACCTGGGATTGTAAACAAGGAATACTTGCCTGCAGGGACATCTTTACCTTCTAGTTTTACCGGTTTGTCAAATTCAATCGTTGTTGCTTCGTTAGCACCAGTTCTCCAAACCTGACCATAAGGCTCTTTGTCCCCTAACATTTTTCTTCCGCGTGCGGATGGCTGGCAGTACACTATCTTGACATTAGCCGCGCCTATCTTTCCTTCAACGGTCGCCGAAGGGCTCAGTGGTTTGTCTTGAGCTACGGCGCTGAAAACTGTGGCAAACGTAGCCATCATTAAAAGGGTAATTCTTTTCATAATATGTTCGTTTTTTGGATTAAGTAATGGATATATACGTGAAAATGCCCCGAGTAGTCGGGGCATTTTCATCCTATTATATAACAACCTGTAAACTAAGGTAAGAACGGCATAAATTCTGTTTTGGTTTGTTCGAACGTCTTTTTTTTAAGAAAATTAACGTTTGTCAAATTCCATTTTTGAGATTTCTGATTCATTAACGACTTATGACCTTGCAGGAAAGCAAAGGCCGAGAGATAGTCGTTCCGAATCCGCTATTTCCCAAGAGGATTCAGCGTCGAAAGAGCGCGTTTTCCGCCGCCCATTTTGTTCATAGTTTTCATCAACTTACGCATGTCGCTGAATTGCTTGAGCAATTGGTTCACTTGTTGAATGGACGTTCCGCTTCCCGTTGCAATTCGGTTTTTACGGCTTCCATTAATAATATCGGGATTGCCCCTTTCTTCCAATGTCATGGCTCGGATAATGGCTTCTACTGGCTTGAAAGAATTGTCATCAATATTGACGTCCTTCATCGCTTTACCCATTCCCGGAATCATGCCCAACAGGTCCTTCATGTTTCCCATCTTCTTCACCTGCTCTAGTTGGGTGAGGAAATCATTGAAATCGAATTGGTTTTTACGCAGTTTTTTATTGAGTCGGGCTGCTTCTTCCTCATCAAATACCTCCTGCGCTTTTTCAACCAGTGAGACCACATCCCCCATACCCAATATCCGACTCGCCATCCGATCGGGATAGAAGCGGTCGATCGCTTCCATCTTTTCTCCAAGACTCATGAACTTGATGGGCTTTTCCACCACACGCCGGATGGATAAGGCAGCACCACCGCGTGTATCCCCATCCAATTTAGTCAGCACCACACCGTCAAAATTTAACCTTTCATTAAAGGCCTTGGCGGTGTTGACAGCGTCCTGGCCCGTCATCGCGTCCACCACAAATAAGGTTTCCGAAGGATTCAGCGCCTGTTTCAGATTGGCGATTTCATTCATCATGGCCTCGTCGACGGCAAGACGTCCGGCAGTATCGACGATTACGACCCGATAATTATTCTTTTTGGCGTAGTCAATTGCGGCTTTTGCGATCTTGACAGCGTCCTTATTATCAGGTTCGGCGTATACTTCAACTCCAACCTGCTCTCCCAAAACCTTTAATTGCTCGATTGCCGCGGGGCGATAAATATCGCAGGCAGTCAACATAACAGACCGACCTTGTTTCTTAAGGTAATTTGCAAGTTTTCCCGAAAAAGTGGTTTTACCAGAACCTTGAAGGCCGGCGATGAGTATGATCGCCGGATTCCCCTCTATCTTAATGTCTTCGCTCTGCCCCCCCATGAGAGAGGTAAGCTCATCATTAGTGATTTTTACGAGTAACTGACCAGGAGAAATCGCCGTGAGCACATTCTGACCCATTGCTTTTTCCCTGATATCATCGGTGACTTCTTTAGCAACTTTATAGTTTACGTCAGCATCGATTAGCGCTTTTCGGATCTCCTTGGCCGTGGTGGCAACGTTGATCTCGGTGATCCTTCCTTGACCTTTCAGCGTCTGAAAGGCTTTCTCCAGCTTAACACTTAAATTATCGAACATGGATCGTTATTTAAAATTTACCAATTCTTGATTGAAAATCAGAGGCGGCAAAGTTAAGCTGAGGGACGCTAAAGAAAAAATGGATTAACCTCGTCCATCATACGTTTTTTTATAAGGGAATAAGTTGTCTGAAATGCTTCAGATTCGGTGGTTTGGCCGTCGACTAAGGTAACAGCTTTGTGGATGCCCAACGCACTGGTCTTTTCCGGGGACAATTCATTTTTTCCGGCAATCACAATTAAGGGCTTACCGGATTTGCGGGCCAAATCGGCAACACCCTTCACCACTTTACCAGAAAGCGTTTGTTCGTCCATCTTGCCTTCGCCGGTGATAATCAAATCACTTTCCCTCACCAGGGCATCCAGGCCAATAAACGCCATTATAAATTCAATACCCGATTGAAATTGAATATCAAAGAAAATTTTCGCGCCGCCTCCCAAGCCGCCACCTGCACCTGCGCCTGAAAAATTGATATCAAGGC
>DASQTN010000640.1:0-3301 GCA_035641895.1 Chryseolinea sp.
ACCTGAGTCGCGCGTATCCATATCAAAACGATGAGGGTATAAAGTGGTATGGTACAGCGACTGATGTACATGATCAAAAGGTTTTAGAAGCAAACCTGGAAAACTTGGTACGTGAACGAACCATGGCGTTAGAGCGGTCCAATGATGACCTTGAACAATTCGCGCATGTTGCTAGTCACGATCTCAAGGAACCGCTGCGAAAAATCAAAACCTTCGCCTACAAGCTCAAGGATGAATACCAGGCGACACTAGGTGAAAACGGAAGTGCATATGTGAATAAAATTCTCCACTCAACGGACAGAATGTACGCTATGATAAATGGTGTGCTTCATTATTCTTCGATCCACGCCGTGGAAAATATCCCGCATCCCGTCGATTTAAACGTTGTCATAAAAAACATTCGTCACGACCTGGAAATTTTGATAGCGGAAAAAAAAGCACAAATTAATTTCGAACATTTACCCGTTGTTCGCGGTGTTTCAGCATTGCTTTACCAGCTGTTTTACAATTTGATAAACAATTCCCTCAAATTTTCTAAAGATAGCGTTCCTACAGTCATCGACATCAAGAGCAGCGAAATTGATTTAAAAGGAATGCAATATGCAGAAGTTATTATTAATGACAACGGCATTGGCTTCGATGTAGATTATGCGGAGAAGATCTTCACAACATTCTTTCGGTTACATTCTAAGGATAAATATGAAGGTACCGGACTAGGACTTGCACTATGCAAAAAGATCGTTGAACGTCATGACGGATTTATTTTTGCGCAAGGCGACAAAAACGTAGGCGCCCAGTTCACGATTTTATTACCTAAGTAAGATGAGCAAGGCAATACTTTTGGCCGACGATGACAAAGATGACGCCGAGATATTCAAAGAAGCGCTTTATGCGGTTGACCGATCGGTTGAATTTTTTCATGTCGATACTGGTTTAGCACTTTTCGATTTTTTGGATGATGAAAAGAATGTACGACCCAGCGCCATCTTTCTAGATTTAAACATGCCGGAAATGAATGGATGGCAATGTCTTGCAAAACTGAAAAATGAAAAAAGATTTGAAGCAATCCCTGTGATTATCTATACTACCTCTTCGAATCCGCGAGAAAATGAAATAGCACAAGATCTCAATGCGCATGGCCTGATCACAAAACCAACGGATCCAAAAGTTCTAAAAAAAGTTTTGGAAATTGTTATCACTAATCTCGAAACAAAACAATTGAGAGAAGCTGTGAAGAAAGCACACTTAATGACGAGAGAGTGAGTGACTATTCGAACAATAGCACACCAAATTTTGAGAACTGGTGGAAATTGGTTTCAACTGGCTTCCAATGCCATCGAACAGTTGTCGGCGTATCATAGTCAATGCGATACATATTGCCGCGCCACGTCGTGCCACTTTTAGGCGGGACATTTGAGAGAGGTACCATCAATTTAAAGGGTATAAAAAATTCCGCGTCCCAGGAAGTAATTTTACTTCCGCTTTTTTTTTCGCCACCTGTTACATTGGTGTAGTGAATAACTTTTCTGTCACCGTCGTATTGCCAGGGAATCCAACCAAAAAATGTTCCGTTCAAATTTGGAATAAGGAGTGGCAGCTCATAGTTCAACGGAGAAATTTCGTATTCAAAATATAATGTCTCCGTTGTATCTGGCCAAAGAAAAACTTCAATAACATCTTCTAACCAAAGCTTTTCATAGTCAGCTGTTTTAGTCGCGGTTAGAAGCCGATCTTCGTTGTGGAATAAAAAATAGATTCCCTTATCTGAATACAAAACTTTAAACTGGGTTTTTCTTAAATCTCCTTTCTCCGATGGCATCATTAAATTCCATGAAGCAGCGTCCCAAGCTTTATTTTTTCCTTGACCGTTCAAGTCAAAATCATTGGTGTGCTTTATAAGAATAACGCCGGATGAATTTTGTGCGATTGCCGTTTGAACAATGACAATCAGGCAGAGCAGTGACTTGATGAAGTTTTTATGCATAAATAATGGTGGCTACAATTATGAATTTAATAGTTCGATCCGAATTGTGAATGCCTTACGTGCGTTCGGTCAACAAAATGCAATTCAGGTAAGCGAATTTACTTGTGTTTTGACCATTTCAAGCGAGTTTGCCTTTCTAAACACTATTTATTTAATAGGGTTTGTATATTTACAGCCCAAAATAAACGGACGTGAGAGATTCCCATAGTAGAAGCTTTGTAAAGGGTGTGAGTTGGCGAGCACTTGGCACGATTGATACGATCACCTTGTCTTATATTGTCACGGGAAGTATCAGTAATTCCATAAAGATTGGCGTCACAGAAGTCCTGACTAAAATCGTTTTATATTATTTGCACGAGCGGGTTTGGGATAACGTTGCATTTGGCCGGATTCACGGCACAGGACCCACACACGCACGAAGTCTGGTAAAGGGTGTGAGCTGGCGAACGGTTGGTACGTTGGACACAATGTTTATAGCCTATCTTATAACCGGAGTGCCGATCAATGCCCTTACTATCGGCGGTTTTGAAGTTTTTACGAAAATCGGACTGTTCTACCTTCATGAACGAGTCTGGGGAAAAATATGGTGGGGACGAATTTCCGACAATCGCGATCCGGTACCAGCAGTTAAAGTTGTTCAAACAACTACTAAAGCTGAACGCTCCAGAGAGGAATCGCTTCGCTGACAATAGCACTTGAGGTCGCACCCACTTATTCATTCATCAACTTTAGACTGTTCAGGGCGATTGAAATATTGCCCTCCCTCCGCAACACATGTGAGCGCCTACAATTTCACCGGTTTTTAAAATCAATTTTCAGAGATTAAAAAAAGGGAAAAAGATTGGCGATTTTTTTTTATATTCGGTGGACATCGTTGTAAAGTCCTTCCGTATGAAATCGAGGATAGAAATGTGGTTCAATCTTGCAATCTTGGTGGTTTTAATGATGGTGATATTATTCTTTTTTGGCTAATCATTAGCCTTGTCACCGAAGCCAATTGTAACCCAAGCGCTAAGGGGCTTAACAGCACCTCGGATGTATATGATACGGCCGCATTGCTTCCTTTTTTCCGCTAATCTTTCACGCAAGGTATCCAAATTATGATCTAATGATTTTTTCTAATATTCTGGGGCGAGTATAAATTCTAGTCCGCGTGGCTTTTAAAATTGACCTTATAACGTTAGTAGGTAAAGGAGTTTTGGCGCAACCATAGTAGCAATACGCCACCTGCATCAACATATTTTTTACCGCGGAAGAAATACCGAGATAAAATGCAGAGAGAACCGCAGAGCTTGAAGTTGGTCCTCTCTGGATTTT
>DASQTN010000641.1:0-2012 GCA_035641895.1 Chryseolinea sp.
GAAATGTGAGGCTTTTTTGTTTCTGGATTTTACCAGTGAAACGAAGCAGCTGGACCAACCATTCTCTCCCAATAAGCCGATAACACCCGCGAGAGTATCCCGATAGCCATCGGGACGTTGCCTATCTTTTATCGCATCGGCCATAGCTTTAGCGAGGGCGGATCAAAACAAAAAAGGCTTCTTGAGAAATCATGAAGGCTTTTTTTTTTGAACCTTACAGCAATCAGCTCCCGTAAACTGTAAGCTGTATACTGTAAGCTGTAAGCTGATCGCTGTCCGCTGAAAGCTCACGTCAATAGCTTTTTGCATTCTACTTTCAGCTTTAAGCTAAGTCCCTTATCTTCAAGCCTTAATTTCTATGGAAAGCCATCAGTGAAAAATCTTCCTCTTCTAATAACACTCGGAATCATCATTGCAGTCGTTGGTGGATATTTTTTATACGATCGTTTTGGGAAAAAAAATGGTCTAAGCCCTTGGGACCTCGTGCCGGCGGAGACCATCGTTGTTTATGAAAGTGGCCCTTGCGAAACTTGTCAGGATGAACTGAAAAATTCAAGCATCTTAAACATCGTAAGAGAGGCTGTCTTCACCTCCGATCAGGATTCCTTGCAGCACCTTACTGATTTTGTCCTGTCACAAGTGGAAACCGGTACGCTTATTTCGCTGCACGTAACCAAGAACGATGACTTTGACTTTATTTTTTATGCGCCAGCCAACCCAAACCTTGAACTTCAATTTAATTCTGTATTAGATAAAATAAGAAAGGTCAAAGGCATAGTATTTTCCGAAAGGGAATATAGTGGCGTCCGAATTTTTGAACTCACACAGAAGAAACGTACGTTTTCATGGATTAAGATCGAAAATGTTTGGGTCAGTACATTTACACCCATCCTGATCGAAGACGTGATCAGGATGCATAACTCCGACGGCACGACTTATAAGGAGCGACTGGGTAGTGTGTATCAATTGCCAAGAGTAAAAAACGATGGCGGAAATGTTTATGTAAGCCTGAAGAATTTCGCAGAATGGTTTTCACTTTTTATAAACGAATCCCCCTCCCCGCTAATTCAGCATTTTGGACAATCGGCATTGCTTGATGTGAAAATCAGCAACGATAATAATTTTGTGTTAAACGGATTTTGCGTGGATAGCATTACGCATTCCAACTACATTCTCTCAGCATTTAAAAACCAGGTACCAGTACCCTTCGGTCTGAAACAGTTTATCTCCAACAGAGCTTTGATGGTAGTGAGTTATGGTGTGAGCAATGGTGCAAATTTTCAAACTGATCTCCAGTCATTTAATAAAGGGCGACACGCCATTCGTGACACGCTGGCCCAGCTTTCGAAATCGATTAATATCGATTTCAAAAACATGATGAACAAACTTAACGGTGAAGTTGGCGTTGCATGGATGGAAGCAAAAAACCAGCGAACAACAAAAGTTCTCGTCATTAATTCTCTCAACGGAGTAGACGCGTGGATTAAGACTTTTGATGCATTATCTCAGAAGGTGAGTATCGATACCATCTTCTATGAGAAGTATTCTGGTTACGAGATCCGTGAATTACCAGTACATCGATTTCCGGAAAAAATATTTTACCCATTGATCTCTGGCTTCAATACCAGCTACTACACCAGTGCGGGAAACACCATCTTCATTGGTGAGGATCTGGATGAACTTAAGAGATACCTCGATGACATAGACAAAGAAGATACATGGGGCAAATCGGTAGCGCAGAATCAATATTTGGAGTCGACGCTACTCGAATCAAATGTAAGCTTGTTTATAAATACGCCCAGAATTTGGAGCGTGATGGAAACAACCTTGCGACCACGCTGGAAAAAATTTGTAAAGGACAATCGTAATTTACTACGGTCATTAGGCATGGGTGCTGCACAGTTCAGTCATTTAAATGACAGTTATTATACCAACGTATCGTGGGCATATAAATCCGCGAACCCTGCACGCAAAGCAGCACCGCAGGCTACGGAGAAACTGATCACCAATTT
>DASQTN010000642.1:0-7631 GCA_035641895.1 Chryseolinea sp.
ACGTCCGGACTTGAAGTTTCCGCGAAGAAGTTCTGGCCCCATTCGTCGAATGCAATTCCCCATGGATTTGGAATGGCGAGTTGAGCTGTTCGTTCAAGCTGGTGACGGGTCGGATTATAGCGATAAAACCCTCCGTTCGTAGCACGGACAGGACCATAGGATGTTTCAACGTTCGTGTGAAGGAAAACTCCCTCACCCATATAGATCGCTCCCGACGGGTCTGCACAATAAGCATGAATTTCGTGGTGGGTATCGTGGTCATCAAAACCACTCAGCAAAATCTCCTTTTTATCAGCCTTGTCGTCGCCATCGGTGTCGCTATACAACATTAGATTCGTTCCCTGTGATACGTATACCCCTTCCGAGGCTATTTCAAATCCATTGGGTAAATGTAATCCTGCAGCAAAAATTATTTGTTTGTCAGCTTTCCCATCAGCGTTTGTGTCTTCCAGGATAATGAGTTTATCATCGGGCCGTTTATCGCCAGGTTTGTAGTGCGGATAACTTGGCATTGTCGCAACCCATAACCGGCCCTTATTATCGAAAGATATTTGTGATGGTTTTGCCAGGTCTGGAAACTCCTGTTCAGACGCGAAGAGCTCAATTTTATAGCCTGGCGCAGGTTGAATCTTATTTACCGCATCTTGCCCATAGAGATATTCAAGGCTGCCATTTTTTTCAGGATTGTAACTGGTTTTTACTTCAGGGAGTTTAGCGGTTTTCTTATCAGCTTCGGAAACTTTCATTTGTTCGCCCTTGGCGGCTTTCCAAATCGCTTCATCTCTGATGGCGGTCATCTCCCGAATCTTTATAATTTCTGCCGGATAGTTTTCTGGCCCATAAGGATTGAATCGACGACCGTAAGCATGAACACCGTTAGGGATCTTGATGTCATTGTGCCACATCCAATTTTTTTCCAGGACAGCAGCGTGAACTAGATCTCTGTTGGTTTCGGCGGAAGCAGTAACAGTTCCAAAAATTTGATTAACTAAAAGTTCTGAAAATTTAGCATAGCCTTCATCGGTGAGTTGTGATCCATCGATAGTCAGAAAATTATTAGTGCTCTTAAACCATTCTTTTGACGGCGTATATGCGTCTACAAAATCAACATTATTTTTTAAAGCGACCTCACGCATCGCGTTAGCGTACAGTTCAAGATTTTCGTTTTCGCGCTTGCCGTTTGGTAAATCAAATTTTGCGGAAAGGTCTTCAAAGGCAATAGGCGATACAATTACAAGTTGGGGCGTAGTTTGTCCGTTGTATTTTTGAGTCAGCGTATACTTGATAAATGCGTCCAGCTCATCGCTGTAATTTTGTAAACCTGCTGCACCTTGGAACGATTCATTGTATCCAAAAAAAGCGATGATGATATCGGCCTGAAGCCGCGTCAGCCATTGATCTTCTGTTTCAAAATGCCCTTGACTGTCGGAATAATTGGCAAGTTCCTTTTGAAATTTTTCTGCTCCTGGAAATGCCCATGGTGATACACGCGAAGCATGAGGTCTGAATCCTGGTGTATTTCCGCCGTCGCAGATGTTTCGAATAAACAACAGGCTGTCTGGATAACGCAGATGCATTTCCGTTTCAAAGTGACCAAAATTCATCATCCTTGAACCAAGATTGTTGCCGATCAGAACTATGTGTGAGTTTTTCCTGATTCCAAGCTTGGGGGAGGATGTTTCTGTACACGCTACCGCGAATAAGAAAATCAAGAATATTCCAAAGGTTTTTAAGGCAGCAGCAATGTTCTTTTTCCCGGCTTGTATCATAATAGATCTTAGATCAAAACTTTTCTGAATCTCACAATTTCCAGGAGCTTTAACTCGTGGAAATCTAATATGAAAACAGGGCTTTAGCCCCATTCACTTTGTTTACTTTGGGCTAAAGCCCAGATCCCTTAATCATTAGTCCCCGAGCTAAAGCTCGTGGCAACTGGAAATTGTATTTATTTTGTTTCTGCTTCGGTCCTGTATGGCACATTAATTTCAATTTTACCTTTCCATTTTTTTGGAACCGACTTTCCAAGCGTCCAATGCATTGCATTGATCATAAGGCGTTGAAAAGACTCGACGCTGAAATCAGCGGGATGACCGAGGGTGGTTGCAAACACTTTTCCACCGGCGGCGTTTTGCCACGTCCAGGCTACCGGATTATCCTCAAAGCCGGCTTTGTCCGGATTCACTGCCTTTCCCATCAACAACCAGGTTGATCCTTTCGCGGGATAGTCAGGCAATACCTTATAAAGCCAGGAACTCACATGAAAAGTAGGATCAACTCCCGTTAAAACTGGATGTTTTGCAGCCTCCTTAATTATCGAAACATCCGTTGTGCACAGATGGCCGCAATGAGTATGTCCTGCGGTTCCGCCCCAACCGGGAGGAGAGCCTAACGCAAATTCTCCAAACGCATTCCATTTTTCCAGTGGATGACCTTTAGGATAATTGAAAGCGTGTGTGGAGGTACGCAAACCGATTACTGGTTTTCCGGATTTCAGATAATCGTCAATGTGTTGTACCTGGTCGGCAGGTAATCTTCTCCATCGTAGAAAGAATACAGCAAGGTCGGCATCTTTCAGTGCTTCCAAACCTGGAATATTCTCTTCTGCATTATAATCCGGTGAGGCCTTGAGCACTTTCACCTGCATGCCATAATGCTGTTCAAGCTCCTTTGCCAATAGCGGCATAGTTGCTTCGCTGCTGTACTCATGATCACCAGTGACAAAAACGACCAGTGGTTTTTTCGTCGCATTTTGCGCCGTAGCCAATAGGCTGGATACCATTGTTAAAGCGAAAATGACGGAGTGAAGTATGCTCATGAATTCATAAATTTATTTTTGTAAATATCCATTGTCGACTCCGGCACAGGCACAATACAATCACCGATTATAAGTACGGCATCAAATTCATAGCCACAAAGTCTCTAAGACACAAAGTTTCACAAAGCGGTTATTCCGATGATCACTTGTACGAACTACCGACATCGATGCTACCACCGGACTACTAACAAATTCTCTCCAACGACCTCTCCCTTACCTCACTGTCCCTAACGTATGCCCTGGCCTACCGGGCACCGATTACTGATCACCGATCACCTCTTACTACTTACCTCTTACCTCTTACGTCTCAACACTCACAAATCCCCACACCTAATACTGCGCGCCACTAACTCCAGTATCTTTCCAGCTCCTGGAATTAGCAGACTCGATGACAGCTTCGCAAACTTTTTGAGTCTGTAATGCATCCTCAAATGTAGGATGACATAATCCTCCCGATTCCAGGGATTTTAGGAAATCGGCTACCTGGTGAATAAAGCTGTGTTCATAACCGATCCCTAAACCCGGTACCCACCATTTATCCATATACGGTTGATCTCCATCTGTCACGTGAATGGAACGCCATCCTCGTACAATGGACTCATCTTTGTGATCGAAATATTCAAGACGGTTTAAGTCGTGCAAGTCCCAACGGATTGAGGCGTGCTCGCCGTTGATTTCAAAGGTATACAAAGCTTTATGTCCCCGCGCGTAGCGTGTAGATTCGAAAAGACCTAGTGAACCATTCTCAAAATGACAGTGGAAAATACAGGCATCATCGATGCCCACCGGCTGAACTTTGCCGGTAAGCTGATGCAGCCTTTGTTTGATAAAAGTTGCTGTCACGGCGGATACATCTTTAATAGCGCCATTAAGCCACATAGCCGTATCGATGCAGTGGGCCAGTAGATCGCCCGTTACACCCGATCCAGCGGCAGCAATATCCATGCGCCATAGCCCCGTTCCTCCTTGTGGCAAGTCCGCATTAATGGTCCAATCCTGGAGAAAGTTAGCACGGTAATGAAAAATTTTTCCAAGCTTACCAGAATCGACGATCTGCTTAGCCAACGTAACGGCTGGCAGCCGTCGGTAGTTATACCATACTGTATTTGGCACGCCAGCTTTTTTCACCACGTCTACCATCCGCTGCCCTTCCGATAAAGTTCGAGATAGCGGTTTTTCACAAAGCACCATTTTACCAGCCGCGGCGGCAGCAACGGCAATTTGTTCATGGGTGTCATTGGGAGCGCAAATATCCACCGCATCGATGTCATCTCGGGTTACAAGCTTTTGCCAATCGGTCTCGAAAGACTCATAGCCCCATTGTTCAGCAAATGCCTGCACGCTATCTTTACTTCTGGAGCAAACGGCTTTCAATACTGGTCGGTAACTAAGGGCAGGAAAAAAATCACCTACACGTTTATATCCGTTTGAATGCGTTCTGCCCATAAAACCACATCCGATCAATCCAATTCTTAGCGCTTTATGCTGACTCATGTTTAACTCTTTTTTTGTAGGTGTAAAAAATTATTTTTCGACTGCCGCTTTCTCTGGTTGATACCAACCGTGTAATTCACGCACTTTCAGCAGGGCGGCCAAAACATCGTTCCAGGTTTGCTGTCGCGTCATTACATCGTTTGGAAACATACATCCATCCCAGCAAATGTGTTTGAAAGCTTTGGTAAGATTCCCGTTTTCGTCACGCAGCCAGTAGCCTGCATCGTGGGCAATATCAAGTTTTCCATTGGGATCAGTAGCCTGGCAGTGGCGACCGGTTTTATCGTGAGAGCCTGAACCAAATACGGTTCCATCGTTCTGTGCCACATGGAAATCTAACGTCCATGGCCGTAGTGCTGCTGTAACTTTTTTCAAACCTTCAGTCAGCGTTTTGCGATCGCTCCAATCAAAATTTTGTGGAAGAATCCGGTCTTCTATCCGGTTATAACCCAGCAGATACAAAAGTGTGTGTGCCATATCCGCCTGAAAACCAATATTGGGGCGATCGACAGCTTCCAATGTTTCAACCATCGTCTTCCAGCTGTGCATGCCACCCCAGCAGATTTCCCCTTCTGCTGCTAGTTTTTCGTTATAGTCCGCAGCAACATCGCATGCTTCACGAAAAGTCTGTGCGATAAGTTTCGTGTTATTCACTGGATCAACTGCCCAGCTTTGAGTAGAGCTTGCTGAATCAATCCGGATAACGCCATAAGTGCGTACACCCAACTCTCGCAAGCGTTTACCAAACTCGCAGGACTTCCGCACCATGTCGACAAAGACAGCGCGGTCTTCTTTGCTGCCCATGGCAGGTCCGCCCCAAATAGGTGCAACCAGGCTTCCCACCTTTAAATTAAGTCCTCCTAATTTATCTCCTAATCTCTTGATGTCATCATCGTTGATCGTTGTTAAATCGATATGCGGACCCAATAGCCCAAGATCCACACCATCGAATCGTTTACCGTTCACTTCTGCAGCAGCAGTCATTTCGAGCATCGTGTCGAAAGGGATGGCAGGCTCTGAATTTTGTCCTTTACCCACGACTCCGGGCCAGGTAGCATTATGCAGTTTGGGAAAATTATTATCAGGCATACGTTTTAAGATTTAAGTGAGTGTTTGATATTTCTAAGATCGTTTTGAAAATACGAAAGAACCATATTATTCAAGTTTTAGATCGGGATTATCAGGACCGAAATGTTTTAACATCACAATCGGATCGGTGCTGGAAGTATTGACTATACTAACTCCTTCGCGCGCCGCTTTTTCACTGATAAAAAATTCATCGTGGGTAAGCTGACCGTAGCGGATCAAGGCAGGCGTTTCGATATCCCAGACACCCATTTTACCGTGACCTTGCATCATGATCATCCCGTACGCTGCGTTGTCTTTTATTGTGACACGAGCGCCGGGCATTACCGTCAGCTCTTTTGCGCTATAGGCGTGGGATTTATAACAAATCCACTTTTCATTATAGCCCTCCGCATTCATTTCTTCCTCGGCACGGACTGGTTTTGGACGCATAAAATGGTTTGCCATGAAATGGGGATCAACGTTCAGTTCCCAGTCAATTACTTCCATGAGCTGATCAAAATCGCCGATTCGGTCCTTTGGTGTACCGTTCCATAAAAGTTCTTCGGGAATAATGGCTTCATTCACAAGTGACTGATACATGGCAAACACATCGGAAGCCTTTTGTGGTTCATAGGTGCACAAACTCCCTGGGGCGTGAAGCGTTCCGGGAGGAACATCCCATCCAGTACCGGGTTCCAGGCGATATGCGGAAGAATAATTTGTAATCTTATTGTCTCCCTTGGTAAAATTTACAAGGCACTCGCGGATCTGCGCCTTTGTTGTGCCCGGTGCGATGCCAAAAAAAGTATAAGGAAAGTCTCCACCGTGATTATTCAGCTGAGGAGGAAAATAATATGCCTCCGGTTTTCCAAGTTGACCAATCAACTTGGCATGTTCATCATTATGATGAATATGATGGGGGAGTGGTCCCATGTTGTCGAAAAACTTTGAATACATAGGCCAACTGCCGTACTCTTTCCACAATCGGGATCCGATCAGGTCGCCCTTTAATTCATCGATCGAATCCTTTAATAAAAATTGTTTCTCCTGATTTCCATCTTTGAAAACAACGGCACTAAGACCTTCGTTCTTTCCCGTCAGCGGTCCGTTCTTAGCGGGCGTAGTGGACGACAACCAGCGTTCATCAATACCACCACGTTGTCCGCCGAGTATATAGTAATCATCGGGATGCAGTTTTATACGTCGTCCAGGAACACAAAATGACCGGGGGACCCACGTAGGGGCCAGACGCAAAATACCTTTACCCTGATCGAATGCTTTCGCTGCTAAGCTTGTTTTTTCCATTGTTTCCATAAGAATTTATTCATAAAAGCGTTAATGTTTTTCCTGGTGTGTGCTTTGAAATAATTGTTTGATACCTGCCTCCTGATCCAGTACCTCCAACTCCAGATTATAATATCTTTTTTCGCCCGGTTTTAGCATAATCAATTCGTTGCTTTTTCTTGCTTTAGCCTGTCCGATCGGTGGATTGGTTCCAGGTTCTAACGCTGTAACATACTCGCCTTTTCCCCAATGTTGCCAATTTGTTAACCATGGCAATTCTTTTTTATTAAATCGAATGGCAACAGCAAGATTGATACTTGCATTATACAAGCCAGCAGTGCATTGGCCAGCTTCATTAGGTTTAATATCAATAAAAGCCACTTCTTCCCCTGGACCGCTGTGCGATGGTAAAGGCGGCGGGCACTTGCGAAAATTATTTCCCTCTCTAAAAATTTTTGCAGCTTCCTTTTCACCAGAGAATTGCCACGGGCCGTTCCATAGAATATCAGTGTCAACATCCGCCAGAGGCCATCCAAAATTAACATGGTAAAGCAGCATGTGTGGTGCCGGAGTATTTCCGCAGTTGACAACTTCGTCCTGAATGCGGATACCCGCACTCCCCAAGGTTCCTGACAATGTCCGTTTCAGTTCAAAGCAAGGACCGAAAACCTGTGTTTGTTTTATCTTACCGGTAATGCTGAATTCCATTTGTCCGCGTACCGGATCTGGCTGCACGACGGATTCAATTTCTGCCGGCATGTTGCTGATTAGTCCATGCAGGCCACGTTCGCCGTGCTCATCTTTTTCCGGACCGCCCACATGCTCTAGCCCACAAGTTGTCATTAAACCTCCGCCGAAGGTCCGTATCCAATCCATGCCACGGTGAGAGAAAGGTTGCGCCGACGTAATGCCGCCATGGCTCAGCCAGGTTAGGCTGTGTTGATTGTAAAAGGCATCCGCAATATCCATC
>DASQTN010000643.1:0-3352 GCA_035641895.1 Chryseolinea sp.
TGCACCTGATGATGAGGTGGGAAGCTCTGAGATAAATGAGTATTGACTTGTAAACCGGTTACTTTCAAGGCTCGTGCGCAAGGCATCATATTTCCCCCACAGTTCACCGGTCATCCGCACGTACAAAAGATTTTCTTTATCGTAACCGAGATTCAATTGCTGAATGTATTTCAGTTGGCGATAAACGATTCCTGTGCCAACGATTAAAGATATGGAGACCGCAAACTGAATCACCACCATCGTATTCCGAAACACGCTACCGGATCCACGCGCGGTGAAATTTCCTTTTAACACCGTCGCGGGAACAAACCCTGATAGATACAGCGCGGGGTAACTACCCGCGAACAAACCAGTAATGACAGTTATTCCGAGCAGTCCGCCAATGATCTTGATATTCGTAAAATCGAGCGCAAGTTCCTTTCCACCCAACGTGTTGAAGTATGGAAGCACCAAATAGATGATAAGCAATGCCAATACCAGGGAAATCATTGCGACCACCAACGACTCTGCCAGGAACTGCCCCATGAGGTGAGGTCTTATTGCGCCTACCACTTTGCGTAGACCAACTTCTTTCGCTCTCCGCGCTGCGCGCGCCGTGGCGAGATTCATAAAGTTCAGGCAAGCCACCACAAGAATGAAAACTGCGACTACCGTAAAAATGTATACGTTTTGGGCATTACCATGACCAGGAATATCAGCGAGGAATTTTGAGTGAAGGTGGACTTTGGCAAGAGGTTGTAATACAAATGCGCATTTTACCACGGGCTCATTTTTCTTATAGATCGCCTGCATCTTTTTCTCCAGGTCTGCGATAGCCGATTCAGATCGTTGAGCTTTGTCGTTCAGTTTAATATAGGTGTACCAGTTGAAGTTATCCCAGACGTTGTCCTTTAAGTCCCGGTTATCGCGTGCCAGGTAACGCAAAGGCTGGACAAAGTCAAACCGCAAGTGCGAATTGGTGGGGATGTTAGCAATTACTCCGGTGACTGTAAAGTCGTCTTTATTATTTTTACGAATTATTTTGTCAAGCACGTCCGTGCTACCGAAATATTTTAACGCCATTTCCTCCGTGATCACAATGCCTTCCGGATTTAAAAGAGCCTGTTCCTTGTCGCCTTTGATAAAAGGGAAGGTGAACATCTTGAAGAAATTTGAATCAGCATAGAGAATGCCCTTCTCCTCTAATTTGACATCACCAACCTGCATCAGATCGCGATTAAAACTAGAAATACGGACTATTTCCTCTACTTCGGGAATTTCATTCTTTACCGCTACGCCTAGCGGCGCAGGTGATACGGCGGCATGCACTTTCATTTCAGGCAGCGTTGCCGTAATCCGATACATGCGGTCATGATCTTTGTGAAATCGGTCGTAGCTTAATTCATCATTGACCCACATTCCAATGAGGGCCGTACAACTAATTCCCAGCGCAAGGCCAAAAATATTAATGAAAGAAAAACCTTTCTGCCGGAGAAGGTTTCGAACAGCGACTTTGATATAGTTACGGATCATATGATTGGTAGATTACCTAAATAAGACGCCTAAAGTTAGGGGAATGTTGCAGGGGGTGCAAGGTTAAAGTTTTGGTAGGTTCGAGAAGGAAAATTTTCAGCAATTAATACAGTCTCATACGCTTTCTTTTTTAGTTGTTAAATTCGGTGAAGACGCTTTATTTCCAACACATCCAGCGATTCAACATCACCAAAATTTTCATACGATGAAGTAATTACCTCGTCTCCGGGCTGCAATCCCTCCAGAACCTTGAAATGCTCAGAGTTTTTTCGTCCAAGTTTAATATTGCGCCGCACGGCGGTCGTTCCATTTTGCACAATGAATATCCAATTACCTCCGGTATCCTTATAAAAACCTCCCACTGGAAGCAGAATTGCATTGGATGGCTCATTGAGTTCAATCCGCAATCTCAGGTCCTTGCCATCTGAAACACTCGATGGAATTTCACCACAAAAACTCATTTCAATGTTAAAACGCCCACCTTTTACACTAGGGTAAACGTTGGTTATTGCCAACTCATAGTCCGTGTTGTTGACAGTCGTTGTTCCCTTCAGCCCGGTTGAAATCCTTGGTAAGTAGAGATCGTCCATCATGACTTTTACGTTGTGACAACGCCCACCTGAATCAAGATCCATTATGCCAGTTTGAGGTATGTATTCGACGAAACAACCATATTCAATGGTGGCAATACTAAATGCATTCATTCCAAAATGACATCTCTTTGGTCGCGACGTGAAAAGGAAAAAAACTCCGATTAGCATTACAATCCCAATTCCAACATATTTTATTTTAATTAATCGCATAACGAAATAAATTTTTCAATTGCTACTTGCCAACAATAATGCCATGGAAAATTCGTGATTTTCTGAATAATAAAAAGCATGTTTACCATAGTGGACTGTTCAGTTTCGAAAAATGAAGTGGTCGAAATCAATCAAGTATCAGACCTCCAGAGGGATTTTCGTTACGAGAATTGGCGTGGGATTAGGATCGGAGCTTTCGCCGCGGCCAGGACGATCGTACGTGTAAATGCTGAAGTCGTTCGAGAGTGCAGCGGCTTATCACCAAAAAACTTCCGTAATCTCATAGCGCCATTTATAATAATGACTACAACGCCTTTGCCAGATTCATCGAACGCTATTCTGATGCCATCTTTGAAAATTACATGAACCATTCCAGTCACATGAATTGTACATCGCACCTGACACGCTACCCCAGGATTATTTGTGACAGCGTAACTGCTGGCTTATCAACCTGAAGATAGCGCTGTTACCTTATAAGAGACTCACTTCATCTGTTCTCCAGGTCTACTTGACTTTCATCGCCTCTGTTATCTCATCACCTTGGTAAATCGCCAATTTTTCCACGTGGCCATTACTGTTCCTGCGAAATTCAACCTGGATTGGCATTGTTTTCAAGTAAAATTTAGTTTGAGATTCGCCAAACAATTCCTGTTTAGGTTGGCCGGGACCATGTGCGAATAGTTTGTTACCTTCTTTCACAATTGTTAACAGGAAAGATGGCGAAACCTGATAGGCTCCGACATATTGCTCAAGTACTGTCTCGGAGACCGCAACTTCAGCCCTGGACGTAAATGATTTGTCGGTTCTTTTCCACGTCGTGGATTTTTCAAACCGCGCTACTGCATCAGCCGATGAAATTTTATTGTCTGCAGATGTCTTAAACTCCAGGGTCGAGAAAAAATCGTGATAGAAATACTTGCCTTTATCATAAGGCTTCAGTTGGAATTTATTGCCGTCGGGAAATTCGGAATACATTTTACCATCGTCCAAATAAATATTCATCAGTATCCCTTCATCATTTTCATAGACACCGACAT